>CALFOL010000598.1 GCA_937919915.1 uncultured Planctomycetaceae bacterium | reverse complement strand
AGGGCGAACCCCCCGTGCATCCGGAACTGCTGGACCGGTTGGCTCACGAATTGGTGGACAGCCAGTGGAATCTGAAAGCCGTCATTCGCTTGATCGTGACAAGCCATGCCTATCGTCAGACCTCAGTTTGTTCGCCGGAGCTACTACAGCAGGATCCGAACAACCGACTGTACGCTCGCCAATCGGCGTTTCGTCTGCCCGCAGAATCGGTGCGGGATAACGCGCTGGCCATCAGCGGATTGTTACAGCGTCAGATCGGTGGACTCAGTGTGAAACCATACCAACCAGCGGGCTACTATCGCCATCTGAATTTCCCCGTACGCAAATACACCTCCGACACAGACGACCGTCAGTGGCGCCGGGGGCTGTATGTACACTGGCAGCGACAGTTTCTGCATCCGATGCTGAAGGCGTTTGATGCTCCGAGTCGCGAAGAATGCACGGCTCAACGCACACGCTCGAACACACCGCTGGCAGCGTTGACATTGTTGAATGATCCAACCTTCGTCGAAGCCGCTCGGGCGTTCGCGACGCGATGTCTGCAGGTCAACGCGGATGCAGAAGACGACCGTCTGACATGGGCGTTCCAAACTGCGGTTACCAGGCCACCAACAACGGCGGAGCTGCAGGTACTTGCTGCTTTGTTAGTGAAGAACCGCGAGCTGTTGAAAGACCAGGCCGCCGCTGCGAGTTCTCTCGTGCAGGTGGGGATTTCGAAACCAGACGGCGGCATTGACACCACGGAATTGGCTGCGTGGACCGCTGTCTGCCGAGCGATCTTGAATCTTGCCGAGACGAATACGAGGAACTAACGACATGCAGCCGCCTCTGACTGAATCTGACAATACAGCACGGAACCGCCGCACGTTTCTGCAACAATCCGGCGTTGGGATCGGAGCCGCAGCGCTGCAGGCGATGATGCTAAGGGATGCTGCCGGAACGGATTCGAGTGCAGCAACCGCAACCGCCGGGTTGCCTGGCTTACCACATCATCTGGCGCGTGCCAAACGCGTGATCTTTTTGTGTATGGCCGGCGGGCCATCGCATCTTGAGACATTCGACTATAAGCCGAAACTCGATGAACTGAATGGCAAACCAATGCCTGCTTCGTTCACGGAGGGTCAGCCGATTGCGCAGCTGCAGGGTAAAGAGCTGAAGGTGCAGGGGCATCTGACGAAGTTCAAGCAGTATGGCCAAAGCGGACAGTGGGTCAGCGACTACCTGCCGCATCAGGCGGAAATTTCAGACGAATTGTGCGTGCTGCGTTCGATGGTCACTGAGCAGATTAATCACGATCCGGCTCACACGTTCATGAACACCGGAACAGTAATCAGTGGCCGCCCTTCGATGGGATCGTGGGCAACGTATGGTCTGGGCAGTGAATCAGAAGATCTGCCGGGCTTCGTGGTGCTGACCAGCGTCGGCGGACGGAATCCACAACCCATTGCATCGCGGCAGTGGTCGTCTGGTTTTCTGCCGAGCCGATATCAAGGCGTCGAATTCAACTCCAGCGGCGCTGCAGTCAATTACGTCAACAACCCTCCGGGTGTGAATCAAGCACAGCAGCGGGCATTGGTGGATTCCATCACTCAACTGGACCGACTGCGAAACGTGGCCCTGCGCAACCCGGAAGTCGACACGCGAATTGCGGCCTACGAGCTGGCGTTCCGCATGCAATCGTCTGTTCCTGAACTAACCGACATGTCCGACGAGCCGCAGCATATTCTCGATGCTTATGGCGCGGTTCCTGGCGACGGTTCGTTCGCATCGAATTGTTTGCTGGCGCGTCGACTGGCAGAGAGAGGGACGCGATTTATTCAGCTATACCATCGTGGCTGGGATCACCATGGCGACCTGCAGAAATACATGGGCATCTGTTGCGGTCTGACAGATCAGCCAACAAAGGCATTGCTGCAGGACTTAAAGCAACGTGGCATGTTAAAAGACACGCTCGTGATCTGGGGTGGTGAATTCGGCCGCACTCCCATGTTTCAGGGCAAAGGTGGTCCTGGCCGCGATCACCACATCAAGGGATTCAACATGTGGATGGCAGGCGGTGGCGTAAAACCCGGTACGTCCTACGGAAATACGGATGAGCTGGGTTACCACGCCACCGAAGATCCCGTTCATGTGCGTGACCTGCACGCCACGCTGCTGCATCTGCTCGGGATTGACCACCACAGGTTTTCCGTGCCCTATCAGGGGCTGGATATGCGACTGACTGGCGTCGAACCTGCACGGGTGATTAAAGAAGTGCTGTCGTGACGTGTTGCGGGACACTTGAATAACGAACATCGAATAATGAAGTCCGGAACCGGTATTTCATCATTCGATATTTCAAATTCGTCGTTCGATATTCGTCGTTCGATATTCTGCGGTTGCTGCCTTCGCTCAGACAAGCTTCTGAATCTCTGCGAAGTCGCCTTT
>CALFOL010000597.1 GCA_937919915.1 uncultured Planctomycetaceae bacterium | reverse complement strand
TCTCACAACCGTACGCCCGTCGGGTAATTTTGCATGGTTGTTGTGCAGAGTCTCAATCTGCCGACCAACGAAGTCCACGGCCAGATGCAGCTCTTCATCGGATGGCGTGCGACAAAGCGCCAACTGCCACGCTCGGACGATCTGCCCCGGAACAGCATCCGCCGAATCCACCGGACCTCGAAATTCGTCTGCCAGCACGACAGTCCGATTCGGCTGCCCCGTTTCTGCAACCGTCACTGTGACCGGCCAATGAAACGAATCGGAAGACTGGTTCGTATTGCAATCAACCAGAAAGTCGATCGTATCACCGGGCTCAACCGCGAGCCCGGACACCGTCGTGTCTGCTGTGGCGTGGAATGCGGGCCATTCTGCTGCCTTGCCGGATCGACTGGAAACAACGCGGCCGCGAACACCATCACCGCTTTCCGACGCATGGCTCAGCTTTCCGGAGACCGATATGTTTCCGCTGAATCGAACCGTCCAGCGACGAATGACGGCTCGACCAACCGTGTCGGGGTGACCACCCGTGCCGTACAGAAACACCCAACCCACATTTGGATCGGGAACGTTCGGGCCGGCTTGCCATTGAGTGCCCGTGAAATGTGCGAACGGCGCAAAACGGCCGGTGCGGTTGGTGGCGGAATCGTAGTCGCCGAAACCGTACGTCCATTCGCTGGACGGTGTCTTCACCTTTGGCAACGCTGCCAGCATCGTTGGATCCAGCGTCGTTGCTTCCGCGGCGGCTCGATCTGCCAGCTTCCCGGCTTGTTCCAGCGTGAATTCGCCGTTCATGAGCATCAGTGACTGAGTCGCCACGGTGGAATGCTGCCGGATTTCACAGTTGGTCTGCATCACCGGCGCATCAAACGCCTGCAACATTGCGACGGGGCGACTGCGTTTCGCTTTGATGTATAGACTGCGGCGAGTCTGACTGCCGTCGACAATTACCTGGCCCGTATCGTCTTCCTTAATCTCCACCGGGGAACCGAACAATGTTCGATCAAGCTGTCCGGACGCAGCCAGCATGCGGTCGCGAATCGTTTCCGCATCCAGTCGCAATAACGACTGCCGAGCAAATAACACCGTGGATTCGTGGGTGTCCGTCCCTCCAGTCTCGGCAGTCTGTCGCCAGGTCGTCGAAGTCATGATGTTGCGGTGCAGTGTCTTCAGGCTCCAGCCGTTCTTCATGAACTCGTCAGCCAGTAAGTCCAGCAGCTCGGGATGGTTCGGTTGCGTGCCAAGTCTGCCAAAGTCGGTTGGAGTTTCGACCAGTCCCTTTCCGAAATGATGCAGCCAAACGCGATTCACGATGACTCGAGCCACAAGCGGATGTTTTCCGTTCGTTAACCATTTCGCAAACGCGAGGCGACGCCCCGTCGTCGGTAGCGATTCGTCATCGACAGGAAACTCGACGCGTTCTCCTTCGGCAGCCGTAACCGACAACGATGCGGGAAAAACTGACTGCTTTGGCTGCTGATAGTCCCCTCGATAAAACAGTTTTGTTTCCGGAATCTGATTGGCTGGTTCCACGAGTGCTCGCAGGAATTCTTCCGGTGCCTTTTTCGCTCGAATGTCAGCGATCCGCTTGTCGAACTTCTCCAGCTCGGGCTTAGAATCCGGAATGTACTGGTACAGGTTGCCGGCATTGATGTTCACACTGGGATTCTTCGCCAGCAGCGACTTTTGTTCTTCCGAGCGTTTGTCGGAGGCCGTGTTGTAGGCGGTTCGGAGTTCGCTGTGCAACGGTTCGCCGAACTTTGTCAGCTCCATCTCCAGCGCCTGCTGCAGATATTCTGTCAGCTTGATCGCTCGAGCATCCGACACGACCTTCGTTTCCGCTTCAATTTTCGCGGCCTCTTCGTGATTCGCCTGAGTATACAACGATACGCGCCGCGTATTCGGCGCTTGCCAGGCCTTCCAGTTGAGAGCCGGTTCGAAGACCGCTCGGAGTCCATAGTAATCGGTCTGTGGAATCGGATCGTAGCGATGATCATGACACTGAGCACAGTGGACAGTAAGCCCCAGCACGGACGTCCCCAGAATTTTGAGCGTGTCGGTGACAACCTGATTGCGAGCTTCTTCGGAATTTGCACCACTGCCGGTGCCATCGGCTGCCATTCGCAGGAAGCCAGTGGCCGTCAGCAATTCGATTTGTTCCGCTGTGTAGTCACCATTCTTCGGACCAGCCAATTCATCACCGGCCAGCTGTTCTGTCAGCATCCGGTCGAATGGCTTGTCTTCGTTGAATGCCCGGATCACCCAGTCGCGATACTTCCAGGCCCAGGGACGTTCCGCATCTGCCGTTGTCACGCCTTCCGAATCAGCATAGCCAGCAACATCAAGCCAGTGCCGCGCCCAGCGTTCTCCGTAATGTGGCGAGTCCAGAAGATCGATCAACAAGCGGTCGTACCAGTCGTTAGAAGTGTCCTCAGCCCACGACTGCAGCTCTTCGGGCGACGGAGGTAATCCGATAAGATCAAAGAAGGCGCGTCGAATTAAAGTGCGACGATCAGCATCGGCAGCGAATCCGCTTCCTTCCGGCATGGCTTGCAACACCATTGCATCGATCGACGTGCGCACGCGAGCTGTTTGGGGAAACGACGCCACGTCATTGACGGAAGGCGAAACAATCGGCTGAAACGACCAGAAGCTGCGTTCCTCCGGAGTCAGCCCCAGACCCGGCGGAATCGTATCCGGCTCCGGCCGAACTGTCTTCGCCCCTTGTGCGATCCACTTTTCGATGATGGCAATTTCTTTTTCACTGACGCGATGTTCCCCGGGCGGCATTTCGCCATTGCGAATGCGGTCCAGCAGATAGCTGTCGTCCGGTGCACCCACTGTAATCGCCGCGCCGCTTTCGCCGCCTTGCTGCAAAAACCGCACCAACCGCAGATCAAGATTCCCTTTCATCTCTTCGGTCGCGCCGTGGCAATCAAAACAGTGCGCACGGAAGATCGGCCGAATGTCTTTCTCAAACGTCAGCGCAGCGTCATCGCCAGGTGCGCAGTTGCACGTCAGGAAAAGGAAGGTGGAGACAAATAGAAAGCCGCGGAACATTGCCAGTCCTGTTCGTTCAGATCAGGGCGGCTCATCGTTTGAGTCGTCAGGTGGGAAGGTGAGCGAAAATCGCCCGGTGGGACTGTAGAGGTTAACCGTTGGCAATCGACGGCGTCAACGGTTCGTCCAGGAATTGAACGAGTTGCAGCAAGCTCAGACGCACTGTCGTTTAGTCCACTACCCTGGTGGAATCTCACATATGCAAAAGACAGGAACAGTGGCAGAACTTCGCGTCGGCATGGTCCACACAACTGACCCGGACAAAACTCTGCACTACCTGAAGAACAACGGCTGGCGGAAAGGCTTGTAACGTGAGTTTCGGCAGCGATTCGGCCGAACATGAGATGTCGTTGATTCCATACTCGGGGAGCTAAATGGGTTTTCTTCGGCTGTGGCCATCAAAACCTCGTTCGATC
>CALFOL010000596.1 GCA_937919915.1 uncultured Planctomycetaceae bacterium | reverse complement strand
GTTCGGCTTTGTTCCGATCTCCACGTTTCTCAGCATGCTTGGCCAGCGTGATATAGGAATCCCAATACGGCGTGAGTCCGTGAGCTTCCGGAACCCGAATCGACTCCGCAATTTCATGGTCAATCCGAGGGGAATCGGGCGGAAGGAGATGAGCGATTTTCAAGTGCATGAGTCCGGCCATTTTGACATGCTTGTGATTGCCGGATTCCGCCAGAACCTGAAAGAGCGGCAATGCGCGTTCTGCATCTGCGAGACGATTTTGCCGACTGGTGCGGAGGTGGACGCGACTAAAAAGCAATCGGGCCAAACAATCCTTGTGGCCTCTGTCGTTTGGATCGGCCTTCAGTAATTCCTCAAGAATCACGATGCCTTGATTGACCCTTGTTTCGGCTTCTTCGTGTTCACCCGTCAAGTTAAGAATACCTGAGATGCGCCCGTAAGCGAGCGCCTGTTGTTGCCGTGCGTACGGATCGTCGTCGTGCTCTTTGACAATCTCTTCGTACAGGGTGATCATTTGCTCGAGCATCTCGGAACGTGTCTTTGCAACCCCAGGGATCTGAGCAAATTCCGCCGAAGACAATTGTTCTACGACCGTATCGAGTGCCTTGAGCGCGCGATCAAAATCCAGACGCGATTGGGCGAGGCGTTGATCGGCCAATTGTTTCGCAGCAACAGCGGCGGCACTTTGTTGTTGGGCATCGCTCTTCGCCTCATTTGCCTGAAACGCATACGCGACACTGACGCCCGTTGCGATCAGCAGTGTGGCGGCCAACACCGCGGCGGTCATCAGCAAGCCTCTATGCCGATTGGAATATTTTTGCAGTCGGTATCCAACCGACGACGGACAGGCCTGGACCAGATCTCCGTCCAGATATCGTTGAATGTCAGCAGCCAGAGCACTGGCGGATTCGTAACGCCGGACACGATCCTTTTCCAACGCCTTCATCACAATCCAGTCGAGTTCTCGCTCGACTTGCCGTTCCAGTTGCGGCGTTCCTTTCTGTTGTCGCTCGGCCAGCGTCGAAAGACGTTCTACCTTCAGCGTACTTATGCGCTGACTCGGCCGCGGGGGTTCGTCCTCTTGAATGATGCGACGCATTTCGTCGTAACCCGCTTTGGTCAGTGTGTCTTTGTCAAAGGGCGTGCTGCCCGTCAGCAATTCATACAGCAGGACGCCCAGGGAATAGACATCCGACCGCGTATCCACATCCAGGCCACTCATCTCCGCCTGCTCGGGGCTCATGTACAACGGCGTGCCAATCATCTGGGGAAGCTGCGTGAACAACGTGCGTTCGGTCAATCGCTGGTTGGTCGCTTTGGCCACACCGAAATCGATCACTTTGGGAACGTGACGAACATCATGCAGTTCGACAAGGATGTTGCCGGGTTTCAAGTCGCGGTGGATAATGCCCTTTTGATGCGCATGTTGCACGGCCTGGCAGACCGTCACCACCAACTCCAGTCGCTCGCGCAGACTCAGCTTGCGCTTGTCGCAATAATCGGTGATGGGGATGCCGCGAACCAGGTCCATCACAAAATAGGGACGCCCGTCTTCTGTCTGCCCGGCATCCAGCACGCTGGCAATATTCGGATGACTCATCAGTGCCAGCGCCTGTCGCTCCGCCTCAAATCTCGCCACGATTTCTTTGGAATCCATGCCGCGTTTGATCAGCTTTAACGCGACCGTTAGTCGCACCGGTTTTCGTTGCTCGGCGACAAACACTTCGCCCATTCCGCCAGTGCCCAGACGTTCCAGCAATTTGTACGGGCCAATGGTCGGGTGTTCGCTGACATCGATGTCTGGGCATTCGGTCTCATCAAAGGCGGCCATGTCCAGATTCTCCACCGCCTGAGCCAGTGGATTGGGTTCGGCATCCTGCAGCGAATCCAGCATCCGTTCGACACGACGACGCAGTTCCTGATCATCACCCACTGCGGCGTCCAGATACCGGTCCCGTTCCTCACCGGCCGGCAGTTCTCGGGCCGCCAGAAAAATGTCCTTGATCGAACGTGGTGGATTCACTTTCGGGACGACGGTATGTTCATTCATGACGTGTGATCCTTGTATCGTCTGATTCAAAAATACAAGCACGACGCGCCAGCGAGTGTGTCCCGTGTGTCCGGCGACCCCGGAGCCAAATACGGGCGGGCCGGGGAGACGACTCGCTTGCTTGCGCTGCGTGCTTGTATAGGTTGCGAACTTCCGGAACTAACTGAGCATTTCCAAAAGGTCTTCGGCAATCACGTCGAGCCATCCGTCGAAGTCGCTCCTCTGTGATTCTAACCGACTAATCACTTCAGATGTCGATACGCGACGTGGTGTGATGCCGGTCAGAGAGAGAATTGTTGTCCCCGCATTCTCCGGTTCCGAATCCCGATCCGTCAAACTGATCCCTTCGTCGACAGACCATTGTGACTCGATGAGCTGCTGTGAAGCGGATTCCCTGACATTAACTTCCGGAAACAGCGACTTCGCAGAAGTTCGGGACGGTGCCGGGATCAGCATTGACCGGCCATAATCAGTAACCGACTTCGGTGGAGCTGCTTCCAACGCGGCGCTGGCGGGCGGCGGGTCGATGATGAAGTACGCGACTTGTTCGGTGGTGTGTTTACGTTCGGAATTACCGAGTTGATCTTCGTCGATCGCCAGCCTCAGTGTGCTTCCCGTCGGTGTGATCGGATCCGTTCCGTACAACACCGCCCAGCCACCGTCGCCTCCGTCCATTCCCGCTAAACTGCCGACGGCAGTCTTGGAGTTGGCCATCGCCGCGTAGCTGTAGTCGTAACCAGGAGAATTGTCCATGCCACGAATAGTGTCGCCACCGACCGCGGCGACATAAGGCAGACCTTCGATTTGGGCGGTTCCACTGGCGTTGGTCTCTATCACGATGTAGCCGATCATCTCGTCGGCTCGTGTCGTGTCCCCGTCTTCACCGACATGCTTGCCCACCGTCAGGGCACTACCGCTCGGAATCGATGTTCGGCTTCCACCTGCGGCCCAGAATACCGACCTGGCGGGATCGTTGTAGGTCATCACCTGACCGATTACGACGGGCGATGCGTAAGCCTGCTGGTACGATCGCGATTCGCCGCTCCAGGAATTATTTTCGTCAGTCACGGTCGAAGTGAACTTGACCGCTTCGATCTTGTAGCCGGCTTCGTCATAAACACCCTCCTCCATGACGACGTAATGGACGTCCATGGTCCCGACAGCTGTCGCCCCGGCAGCATCGACGCGAATTTGAAAACTGTTGCCAGCAGCGTTTTGGATCCGCACCACACCCGGTGCGTCGCCCGAGTCGTAATTCGGCGTCGCAACCACGACTATCGAGGTGTAGGTCTTTGTCAGATTGACCGTCTCCCAAGCGCTACCGACGTTGACCACGCCGTGCGATAGATTTGGACCAGAACTCACTGCATTGACCGTCAGGGCAACGGTGACCGTGTTGCCACCGACGATGCTATCGTCATTGAGAT
>CALFOL010000595.1 GCA_937919915.1 uncultured Planctomycetaceae bacterium | reverse complement strand
ACAGGTTGAACACCATCGAGTTCATCGTCATCGAATACTTCCAGTGGCTGGAAGACTTCGAATTGGTTGTGAGGGATCGTCACGGTCTGAGGCACTGTTGCTTCGGTGATGTCATCGCTGCTGAGTGTGACCGTTAATTCCTCAAGTCCGACCGTTGCGATTTCGAGGGACCAGCTGAACAGGATTCCAGCATCGGTGACGCTGTCGTCAATAATCTCAAGGCTCCACGCTCCTGATGGGTTTTCTCCTGTGAAGTTAGCAAGGAACTCTTCAGGAATATACAGACCAGTAAATGGGGCAGCTGCATCGACGATACGTACGCGGGCCTGGTCATCGAGGGTTGTGCTGGTCAGATTCGATTCATTCGAACTCAGGTCGCTGAACAACTGGACCCGAGTTCCTTGTGGGCTCAGCAGGAAGACGTCCAGATCCGGAATCGCGTCGTGTTCTATGCTCAACGTGATATTGACGTCCGTGATCCGGGAAATCTGGTCTTCCAGCACGATCTGAGAAATCGTGACCGCGTTGTCTGCGATCGGCACTGCAGTTGTGTTGGCCTGAGTAATGGTTGAGGCAAAGTTGTACGGCCCATCGACGTCTGTTCGATAGACCCGCACAATACCTGGAATTACGCCCGAACCTTCGGATACTTCGGCTGGCAGAATATCAACGGCAACGTTCTCAACATCTGTCACCGTCACAAGATCAGAGCCGGCGACATATTCCGGAGAGTCCGCAATGACTGTGACCTGTTGGTCGCCATCACGTTCGTTGTCGTCGACGACATCGATATCAAATGTGATGGACTGCTGTCCTCGCGGGATAATAACAGTGACTGGAACGGTTAGCTCGGAAATGTCACTGGACGTGAGAGTGACCGCCAGATTGCCTGTTGATCGTGTTGGGTGCCGACCGAAGCTGACGAACGAAACGCCTCCCACCCCTTCCAGAGGTGTGATCAGGGCTGCATTGCCAGTGTTGATCGCTTCCTGAGTTGTGAGGATCACGTCGCCAGCGACATCAGAGATGAGAACCTCCTGCCCAATGTTCACTTCGATGTCAGAAATCTGTCCCAGCGACGTATTCAGCACGCTCTGCGTGATCCCGTTAAGATCGAACTGAATCACAATACCGTTGGCGCCGCCAGCGTAAATTCCGGAATCATCACCAACCGCGATTGCTGTGACGCTGCGGTCCAGGTTGATTCCTCTGATGCGAGAGAGTGTCCCCGGGTCATGGACAGAAATCTGGTTTCCTGTATCGATGAGTCCGTAGATCAAACCATCAAAGCCAATGGTTACGTCGCGGAAACGCAGATCCCCAAACTCAACACCCGGAACATCGCCACCCGCAAGACCACCGGTGTGCGAAATCGCTGTGGTTAACGGGTCAATGACAGGTGTGCTGGGATCTGTGTCAACAGGAATTCCATTCTGCGTGTAGACATCAATAGTGTTCAGCGACCGTGAAACGTAAATCAGGTCATTGTAAACGGCAGGGCCGAACGCGATGTCTCCGACAGAGGTGATTCCACGATTCCGACCCAGTGGAGTCGTATTTGGTGGGATAATGTTCCCGGTCACCAGTCCACTGGTGGGATCGACCAAACCGATTCTTGAATTGGCTGCGGTGCCGCTGGGGAAGCTCGTGACCAGCAGTCTGTTGGCGCCGGGGATTGCACCGATGAATTGGCCAAAATCTCGCGAGTTAAATCGGGAGGGAAAGGCGTCACTCGGAGTAATCAAACGCCCCGTGGTCCGACGTGTTGACGGATCATACTCTTCAATTTCCAGAGTCGCGTTCGTTGCAGCTCCGTTCTGTGTTGAGAGATAAATCAGTCCGTTCATCGCCGCAATGCCGTCGATCAATCCATTGTTCAATGTGCCCAGAAGCGGGTGTTCCTCAAGTGTCTCACCTGTATCGGGGTCAACCTTGAGGAGTTTACTGGAATTCACCAGGACCCACAGGCTTATGCCGTCAAAGGCAACTGCACCTATTTGCTCAGTTTGCGTAATCGCTATATCCAATGTGTCGATCAGACTGCCGTCAGCGGCATTGAATTCGTGGATTTGCGGCAGGCCGCCGACCATACTAAACAGACGCGATCCCAGCGTGCCTTCACCGAACCGAGTCACCTGTCCGTTCGTGACATCAATTCTGACCATCCCATGCGTATCTCCATTGAAGGATTCGAAGTCGGTCAGGAAGATGAAATTTCCGCTGGATGCAATGCCTCCGACGGACCCATCAGTGGGTGATCCGGAGAGGCCGGCAATCGGCCCGATGTGGTCCCATATGCCATTGTTGGGATTGAAAATTGACAGCGCTGCATTCACGCCGCCGTTGTAGATCGCAATTCGGCCGTCTTCCAGAACGATCACGTCATGGGCATTCTCACCCTGTGGGCGGGCTCCCGCCGGCCATTCGATCGGAATTGTGTTAATCAGGTTCCCGGTTGGAGAATACTCAAGAAGTTGATTATCAACGGTCACCCAATGGTTGGGCGCGTCGATGTCAACATTGCTGCGGGTGATTGTGACAGCCACCGTTCCGGCATCTTCGGCAACGGGATTTGTGAGCACGTCCACACTGACGGTTTCGTAGTCCGTGACCGTTACGAATGCGGTGCCGTTGATCACTCCATTCACGACTGTTCGCACGGACACGCGTTGATCACCATCCAGAAAATCGTCGTCGACGATTGTCACATCAAAATCGACGGACGCAGCTCCAGCTGGAATTGTCACAGAAGGAGGAACAGTCAATTCACTGGTATCTGAACTGCTTAGTTCAACAAAAATCGGTGAACCAAAGGACTGACCTGCTGGCCGCAGAACTTTACCGACACCAGTCTGCACACCGTCGATTTCACTAAACGTATTCGGATCGATCTCGACGGTAACCGGATCGCCATCGACCCCCTGAACGGTTACTGTGTACTCCCCGAGATTCCCGTATTCAGCCCGGTTGGACACTCTGATGTAATAGGTGCCAGCCAGCAGGTTTTGGGAAATCGTTGCACTCAGGCTGCTGGGGTTCCCGTTGGCAGGGTTCGCATCATGTGTCGCCAGAACAGCACCAGTGCCATCCAGAAGCTCCAGCACCGGATCGAGGTTTGACCCGGGATTGGTAACACCAGGATACTGGGCGGTCAAATCCAGGCCCCTGACCGTTATCACGGCCATTGCGTCCAACGTGTTGAAACGGAACACGTCCACATCATCGTTCATTTCGATGATGCCGGAAATCTGGTCATCACCAGGACCGATGCTCATTATGGTTGCGAACGGGATGCTGTTTCCGTGATCGTCGACTCGAAAAGTAATCCCGTTTACAACCGGATCTGTGATAATGTTCAGGTCATTCTGAAAATTCTGTGAGCTGGTTGAATCAGGGGCGTTCGACCAGGTGTCTCTGAGGCTGCCGAGGGGAGCTCCCATGATCGGGCCGAGTTCTATCGTGCCAGGGTCTTCGGGATTCGTCTCTACGCCGCTAGCGTCGTACTCTGGATGGCGGTCAAGGCCCAGCATCCTGGCTGCATTTGCTGATACTCGGAAAGCGATATGTTGAGCGTCTGATGCTGCGCCCTGCTGGATGTTCTGCGCGAATATCAACCCAATGTTTGGCGACTGGGAAACAGAAAACGCGTTGAGTAGTGACACGCCCGGCGATGTCGGGTCGCCATAGATTTCCCCCCCGCCGCCAATGATGATCTGCATGGCCTCGCGATCATTCAGATTCGGTGGGCGAACAGTGGTCACGTTGACATCGAACGGGGCGAAATCTTCCGCAACTCTCGCCCAGATTTGGGCCATTTCGTCGAGTTCGGTCTGACTGAATGTGAACTGGTCACCGTCTGAGTCATACGCTGGGAAGCCGCGTTGCCCGATACCAAACGCTCGACTTCCAAGAAGTGGGCTGCCATCCGGAAGGAAGCCACCATTGAAGGCCAGATACACAGACACAGGCGCGTTCGGCTTGCTGTCGAGTGCAATCGGATTCGAAAATAATGGAAGATTTTCGACACCAGAAATTGTAACCGTGTATTGCCCCAGGTTGCCATATTCGCCGCGATTCGACACTTCCAGATAGTACGTGCCGGAACGCACTAATTGATTAATATTGGCGTTTAGTGCGTTGTCCTGAACGCCGACAACCTGCAGCACCTGGCCACTTTCGTCTCGCAATGTGACGACCGGATCCAGGTTGCTGCCAGGAGTTGCTGCATTGAATCGAGCCCTGAGGTCCAGGGTTGTGACGTCGATATTGATGATGGTTGCTGCTGTCGTGAATGTAAATACGTCAACGTCATCATTCGTTTCGATGACCCCCGATACGACCTCAGTTCCGAGGAGAACGGGGATACCTGTAGAATCGACGTCAGTGTCGCCGACATCGTCTAATCGATAATTGACCTGTGGGTTGTTGGCGATAAGTTCCGCAAGGTCATCCTGAATTGCGCTGGTGGTGCCACGAGCATTAAACCAAATGTCACGCTGGCTGTTGGGATTGGGGTTTTGGTCGAGTCCCACAATTTGGTCACCCAGAATTGGAGCGATCAAACCATCTCCCTCCAATGGTGCGCTGTTTTGCGATGGGCGGTGAATCTCCAGGCCCATCGCAACGGCAATTGTCTGGCTTACGCTGGCAGCAATGTTCTGTTCGAATTCACTGTTCAGTCCGCTATGGGGTGTTTGAAAAGCGAATGCCGTCTGCGGCTGATTAGCGACGCTGAAGCTGTTGGTGATTGCGTTAAATCTGTTGTTTTGACTGTCCCAGCTTCCGTTGCCACCGATGGAAACCAACATGTCGAACGCGTTAACGAATCCCGCTGGCCTGTTTGGCAATACTGTCGTGACGTTTACGTTAAACGGACGAAAGTCCTCCGCGACACGCTCCCAGATTTCTTCAATCGAATCTCTTTCTGCCTGCGTGAAATTATTCCCGTCGGCATCAAAGCTGAATGCCGGGGTGACAATCGGGCCGCCACCAGTCGCCTGCTTGCCCCACTCGACATGGTTTTCTGTATGGCCATCGAAATCGAGATAAATGGTGACCGGGGCGCCCAGCAGGCTGTCCCGCAGTAGTGGATTCGTCAGCAGCAAACGTTGCTCCAGCGATTCGCACGAAGAGCTGGACTGTTGCGCGGACAGAGCCTGCGTACGGCGCGGTTTTCGGGCGATGGAGCGAGAGCGACGAAACTTGGACAGCAAAGATTGCAAGACTGTCATGAATGATTCCTCAATCGTACCTCAGTCAGCATCAAAGACTGACTGTCGGCAATGGGCCCGCGGGCCGTAAATAGTTGAGCAGAATAGGTTTCGGCAGATATCACAGCTGATCGAAATGTACATTTCCACATATTTTTGAGAGATGATCGCGAATCGGGGAAACACGACACCCTCAGACCTCAAAACCCATCAAAATATGGATTGTTCCCAGTGCAGTTCAGCCAGTGAGTTACGACGTTATTCGACTGATATCCCAACACTCCGAACAAAGTGTACTCGCACACGAAGCACGAAACACCACCAGCCCAGCGCGCAACTACACGTAGGAATTCTCGGCGATTTCGGGGGCTTCTCGAAAGGCAGGTTCAACAATCACACATCCAACAGCGCACAGTCGTAGGGGTTAGGCCGCTTTGACGGATTCTAACGCTGCATGGACCAGCAAGTGCTGCTGACAAAGGCCCGCAAATGTCAGCTTCAGGTCGGTTGCGATACCACATCAACCACGCGGGATTGGAACCCAATGCCATCATCCTGTGCTCCTCCCACTGTCACCCGTGAGGTCGCTCCCCGTTATTTTCCGCGTAGATTGGTTCCCAGCATGAAAATGGCGGAGCAGATCAGCAATGCAGCGGGCATCTCAAGTTTTTTGAAACCGAACGTGTAGTCGTACATGATTAGTCCCGGCAACGCCCCGAGGACCAGTAATTGCATTAGCCAACCGATTTGCTGTTTCATTTGAAGGTCCGCAGCAGGATTACGCAAAAGGGTTAAAACGAATAAAGCGGCTTCGAAAACTCGAAGCCGCTTATCCGAATAGTCCAAAGGCCTTAACTCGATACTATTTCGCTTCTAATTCCGCGAGTTTCACTTTGACCGGTTCCAACGGATTATCACCAGCTTTCACCGTATACTTGCGGTGTTTTCTGGAGCCAGGAGCTGTGAAGACATAGCCGGGACGTTCATGCCAGATGCGAAGTTCATGTTCACCAACCGGCAGGTTCTTGATGGTGAAGTTACCCTTTTCATCCGTCACGGCCGCATAAGGATGATCCATTACCAGCCAATAGGCCAGCATTGATGGATGTATGTCGCAGTTCACTTTGACCGGCACAGAATCGCGATCATTCAGTGGGAACAGCACACCTTGGCCAGCGACTGTGTTCTGGGGAACCAGCACATTTTGCTGCTGGTTCTTAATCGGATTGCTATGCGTGTTGTGACCGATGGGATCGCTGTTCAGTACTTCGACAGTCTGCCCGGCCTGCAACACGAGTGTATGAGGCTTGAAGATGCAGTTTTTCTGGTCGAAGATGACTGTTGCCGGGACTTTCGTGAGTGTCGTGTCAACGGCATTGGGCTTCTTGTACAGGTACACGAAGACATGTTCGATGCCTTTGGTTTCCTTGTTAATCAAAAGATCATTGGCATAGACATCAAATGCTGCGCAAGTCTCGGGATCCTTGACCACGGTTCCCGTTTCATCAATCGTCGCGCCTTTTTTGATCAGCAGAACAGAATCAGGAATGTCGTCGTCCAAAACAATTGAACCGGTGATGGTGCCCCATTCTTCAGCACTGGTTCCTGTACAGGACAGCAGCAGCGTTGCGAGGAACGATATGGTGCGTTTCTTCATTGATTTACTTTCAGACTGAGATTGGTGTGATGGCAGAGTTACTGGTTCTATTGAAGAACAAAACCTGAGTTTTTCACTAGCGTTGTTTTTTGCACAGAAACCAAAACTTGCCGGCGGGAAGTCGCAGCAGTGCGTCGACTCTAGACCCAGTTTAGGCCCGAAATTACTCAAAGTCGACGGGAGAGCCACTGTTTCCCACGTTTTCGAACAGCCATTCGCCGCTTTCGGCAGCCAATTCCCAGCCTTGATCCTGCTGGATTTGCAACCACGTCCGCCGGTCGTCAGACTGGCAAACGTATCTACCATAGACACACGTGGGAAATTCCTTAAATGCTATCTCGCCTCGCCACTTATACGCTTCTTGGCATAGAAGCGAAGCCTGTGGAGGTTGAGGTCGATATTTCGCCCGGTGCGCTGCCCAAGACGATCCTTGTTGGGCTGGCCGAAGCCGCAGTCAAAGAAAGCACTCACCGCATCGAACGAGCGTTGGTGAACAGTGGCTATCGACGACCGATGGACCGGGTCGTTATCAATCTTAGTCCGGCCGATCTTCCCAAAGACGCCGCCTCACTGGATCTTCCAATCGCACTGGGACTGTTGATTTCCGATGAACAGATTGAGGTCAACCCCGAGGTAGATGCCGTCTACATAGGGGAACTGGCTTTGGATGGAACGCTGCGCCCCGTCCGTGGAGCACTCTCCATGGCAATCGCTGCTCGGGATGCCGGCAAGACACACATCGTGGTTCCCGCGGCCAATGCGCCCGAAGCCGCCGTCGTCGAAGGGATTGACGTCATTTCTGCGGGCATGCTGTCAGAAGCCGTTGGTTTTCTAAGCGGCAACCTGCCACTGGAACCTGTCGTCTTCAGTTGGCAGTCGGCACGTACCGTCTTCGGCGGCTACGAAGTGGATTACGTTGATGTCAAAGGCCAGGAGATGGCCAAGCGAGCACTCACTGTGGCAGCTGTGGGATGTCATCACATCATGATGATCGGCAGTCCCGGCACCGGGAAAACGTTACTTGCTCAGCGGCTCGGGACAATTTTGCCTGAGCTGTCACCAGAAGAAAGCTTAGAAACAACTCAGATTTATAGCGCAGTGGGACGTCTTGAACCGGGGCAACCATTGTTGTTGACTCGACCGTTTCGTTCCCCACATCACACGATCAGCGAAGCAGGGTTGGTTGGTGGTGGCAGTATTCCGCAGCCCGGCGAAATCAGTCTGTCTCATCATGGGATTCTGTTTCTTGACGAGCTCCCGGAATTCAATCGTCGCACCCTGGAAGTGCTCCGGCAACCGCTGGAAGACCAATGCGTAACAATCTCTCGCGCGATGGGCAGTGTTACGTTTCCGGCAAACCTGATGCTGGTCGCGGCAATGAATCCCTGCCCTTGTGGTTTTCGGGGCGACCCGAAACGTCAATGCAGTTGCAATCCGCTGCAGATTGAACGCTACCTGGGACGGATCAGCGGCCCGTTGCTGGATCGGATAGATATTCATATCGAAGTTCCGCCGGTGCCGTTCCGAGAATTATCCGACGCCAAGCCAGGCACCTCCAGCGCAGAAATGCGGGAATCCGTGGTCCGGGCTCGGCAATGGCAGGAAAAACGTTTTTCCGAAGTTAAGACTCGCGTGAACGGAAAAATGAAGCCCCCTGAGATTCGGATATTTTGCAAACTGAATTCGGATGCTGAAGAACTATTACGGGCGGCGATGGAAGAAATGGGGCTTTCCGCGCGAGCTCACGACAAAATACTGCGAATCAGCCGCACAATTGCCGATTTGGCTGACAGCGAAGAGATTCTCGCGGAGCATCTCAGTGAGGCGATTAACTATCGCACGCTGGACAGAAACTATTGGCAACAATAGGTTTACGTTATGTATGCCGAGGTGCAAAAAATGAGTCGGGCTCTTTCTAAAGCAAACCCAACATCGAATTGACTTAACTGAGGAACGCTGTATCCTAAGCGGTCCAAGCCAACGACAATTCACTGTAAATCGAAAGAATACTGGTCAAATGGGACGAGTTGAGCGACAACGAGAAATTGCCAGACGCCGTAAACGCCGCGTGCAGCTAACAAAAATGCGTGTAAAATACGCCGCAGCGACTTCAGATACGGAAAAAGCTGAGCTGCTCGCGAAGGCTCGCCGAATGAGCCCGTTTGTTGAACTGGAGCCTGTCGCAACAGCTGCTGCTGCTGCGGAATAACTCAATCACATTGAGTTTTTGAATCATGCCAACGACGAGTGCTTTCTGCACTCGTCGTTTTGCTTGCGCCGTACTTCAGAAGCTCGCCAGAGCATTTCATCATTTCACCGAGTCACCGCCTGTCCATCGTACTAATAAAGAGCGACCACCACATTCTGCCCGGTCGTTAGCAAATACATGAAATTCGAAACCAGGGCCGTGCATACCGGAGTCCACAAGGACCAACAGTACAACAGCGTCATTACCCCTATCTATCCGACGTCGACGTTCTACTGGGATGACCTCGAGAAAAACTCCGGCTACGACTACACGCGGTCGGGCAATCCAACCCGCGACGCCCTCAATGAAAACCTGGCCTCACTGGAAGGTGGCGTTGGCTGTGTGACAACGTCCACCGGTATGTCCGCCATCCATTGTGCTTTGTCGATCTTTGATCCGGGCGATCACGTTGTTGTCCCGACCGACGTCTATGGCGGGACGTTTCGTTTGCTGACTCAGTTTTTGACCCGGAAAGGTCTGAAGTTCAGCTTCATCGATATGACAGATCTGGATGCGGTGAGAGCAGCTGTCGGTCCCGAAACAAAAGGTGTTTGGATCGAAACTCCCAGCAACCCGATGATGAAGGTCATTGATCTGCAGGCGGTTGTTGACATCGCGAAGCAGCACAACGCGATCACAATTTGCGACAACACATTTCTTTCGCCCTATCTGCAGCGACCGTTCGACTTCGGTGTCGATGTCGTGATGCATTCCACGACGAAGTACATCAACGGGCATTCTGATGTGGTTGGTGGAGCCGTGATTTGCCGAGAGCAGGAACTGGCTGATCGCATGGCGTGGCTGACTAACGCGCTGGGGTTGGCGTGTTCTCCTTTCGACGCGTGGCTGGTGTTGCGAGGCGTCAAGACACTCGCCGTTCGAATGGAGGCTCAGCAGGCATCGGCCGGGAAGATCGCTCGTTTTCTGGAAAATCATGCGGCCGTTGAAAAGGTGTATTACCCAGGCCTTGAGTCTCACCCGCAGCACGAACTTGCCAGGCGACAACAGTCAGGTTTTGGAGCGATGCTGAGCTTCGACGTGAAGGCCGGCCGGCCGATGGCAGAACGCGTATGTATTGCGACAAAGCTGTTTGACATCGGCGTGTCGCTCGGTGGTGTGGAAAGTTTGATCTCGTTCCCAATCACCATGAGCCATGCTGCGATGTCACCAGAAGGTCGCGCGGCTGCAGGAATCACGGAGAAGACTGTTCGCATTTCTGTCGGACTGGAACATGTGGCCGATTTGATTGCTGACCTTAGCAATGCTCTTGATGGAAAGTCGAGTTGACGCGATCTGTGACCGCTTTTTGCAACCTGATTGCTGCTTCTGACGACGTTTTGCTATGCCGCTGACTCTTGCCGAATACGCCGATTCTCTGCACGAGAGAAATTTGATCTGGCCGAAGGTCCCTGCGCCGCAACCACTCAAAGCGAAGCCTTCGATCGCGGCGTTGCCTGGAATTCGCGTCGTGCTGTGGGATATCTACGGCACCCTGCTCCGCACACCGGATGGGGGCTTCACGCTGTTTCCAGAACCGGAAGTTCGACTGCAGGTGGCGCTGGAGAAGACGATCCATGAGTTCAATATGTGGAACAGCATGTATCGCAAGCCGGGACCGCCATGGAAGTCGATGATCAATCAGTATCGCGACTACGCAGGGCGCCTGGCCATGGTGGCGACAAAACGTCGCGGCGATCTGACTGATGTGAATTCCGTCCATGTCTGGCGCGCGATCGTTGATCGTTTGTTCGACAAAGAATACGTCTACGAGGAAGACACGCTGGGTGATGTAGACGAGTTGAGTCTGAAGATCGCCTACTTTTTCCATAGAAACCTGCAGGCCACGGAAGCTCGGCCAGACGCATGGCGCGCGATTTCTGAATTGTACGAGTGTGGAATTCAGCAGGGAGTATTGGCAGATGCTCAGCCGTTCACAATGACGCAGCTGACCGCGGCGCTGGTTGATCAGGGGCTGTCGGCTCCAACATACGAGTACTTCCCGTCTAATAGAAACGTTCTTTCTTACCAGATGGGAATTCGCAAGCCTTCAAAATCGCTGTTCGAACGTGCAGTCGCCAGACTGGAAGATGCTGGTGTTGATGCGTCAGAGATTCTGCACGTCAGCTGCCGTTTGCAAACAGATCTGATGCCTGCAAAAGCTGCAGGAATGAAGACAGCGCTGCTGGCATCAGAAAAAACAGGGCTTGAGGCTCCGGCCGAATTTATCAAAGATCCGCAAACTCGGCCGGATCGATTACTGACCGACATTACCCAGATTACGTCCATTGTTGGATGATTACGCAGTTTATTCCCCGAAGTGTGTGCGAGGAAATTAACCTTCGTCCGACTCGCTGAGCCTTCGGGTTAAGATACTCAGCACATCAGCCACTGAAACACGACTCATTCCCTGGTCCGCAGAGCGGTCCTGACAGCCAGAAGAAGAAGTTTAGATCCATGCCATCAGTCCCCCTCGTTGACATGAGCGAATTCGATTTCGCCAAGCCAATATATACGCTTGACGACATTCGTCGCGTCAACCCGCAACGACATGAGATGGAGCAGCTGACTGCGATCATTCATATCAATGAAGAGACGAATACTGTTGTTGGCTACAAAGATATCACAGACAAAGAGTTCTGGGCCGCCGGTCACATGCCTGGTTTTCCATTGATGCCCGGCGTGATTCAATGCGAAGCTGCCGCTCAACTGGGTGGGTTCTATGCTCGCAAATACAACCTCATCGGCGGCGACTACCTGGGCTTCGGCGGAATGGATTCCGTTCGCTTTCGCAAGCCCATTTTTCCGAACTGTCGACTTGATCTGGTCGCGAGAGTAACACGCGTGCGAGCCCGCAAGCTGGCTCAGTTTCGTTTTCAGGGATTTGTCGACAATCAGATGATGTTCGAAGGGGAAATGCTGGGCGTCATTGTGAACCGCGATCTCGATCTTGGATGAGAAGCTGAAGCTGTGACTGCCCAGGTCAATCGCACGTCGATTTCGTTTCCGACGGTTGCGTCATCGGCCAGACAGGGTACTGCACTCCCCAAACGCATCGGGAGTTTTGAAGATGGTTTGACACCCGGCCAGAAGCTTCATGTAAAACAGTAGTGCCAGTCGGACCTGTCTTGCGACGATTTCCCGGGAATTGTGTTGGTTCGCCATCCCTGATCCGTCTCTGCAGTGATGGATGTGACCCTTGGCTGGCGTCTGAGTCCGTTTGTAGGGGGAAGGCCGACAATAGCATTTGATGAGGCCAATCGCCATGCGTACGATTGAGTGAAGTCCCAACCAACGCTCACGGTCCGGAGGTTCCCATGATCCGCAATCCGCAATCCGCAATCCGCCTGAATGCCGTTTTGTTCGTGTTTTTTGCGGTTGTGTGTTCTGCGAACGCTCAAACGCCGAGGTTTCTGGTTGTGCATGACCCTGCCGACTCGGATCAGGTAGAGGACATCAACGCGGCGATTGACGACGCCAAGGCGGTCAACGGGATTGTCGAATTTGAAGCTGGCAAAGTTTACCGCACCTCTCAGGTGAAAGTCTGGCGCGATACCGGATCGACCGAAAACGGAGATCTCATGGTCGCTGGCATCGAAGGCAATGGCGCCATGTTGAAATGGCCCACGGATGTCGTTCCCGCCGGAAACAAAGCTCTGCTGTACCTTTGGACGCCGCAGTACAAAGGAAATTCCGGCTGCTACGTCAGAAATCTGACGCTGGACTGCGGCAACAACGATATTCCCACAGCCGCCACAGCGGGGAATACCAATAGCGGGTTGGAAGCCACAGGCGGCACCGGGCAACTGATTTCCACAGACGAAGCGTGCGACTACGGGCTGTGGATTTTCGGCGGCGAAGACATTCTGATCGAGAACGTCAGCGTGCTGCGTGCTGAAGTCAACGGCGTGTACGTCCAGACCAGCAGTTCTTATGCGGTACGCAACTGCGTTTTTCGGCAGGTGATGGCCCGTTATGGAGCCGGCGACGGGTTTCGATTCGCCAACAGCAGTTCGACGAATCAGATTCAGAACATCACTCTGGAAAATTGCTATTCGCACCGCAACTTGGGCATGGGGTTCTATTTCGAGCGATCGGACAATCTGCGTCTGGTTGGCTGCGGGGCAGAAAAGAACAACGACACCAACGTTTATGTCGACTCCACCGTGGACGGTTTCGAATGGTTCGGCGGCTACACCGAAAAGGCGAATTACAACCACGTCTCACCTCCCGGGAGCTGTGTCGACAATGAAGCGTGGGTGTTTGAATCCGGTGTCGAAAACGTGAAGGTTCTCGGTGGTCGGCTGTTTGGTCGTTTCAAGTACACCACCAACTCAGAATTTCTGATCCATTCGTACGGCCACACGGTGCAGGGTTTCGACGGGTCCAACGATCCGAAAAACAATACCGTTTCACCGCCCGAAGCGAACTATAAACCGACTCCCGAGCAACTGGCCGCTGTTCTGAATCTGAACCCCGCGTACTACGAAGTGCCGGAATATTTTCGATACTACTCCGGAATGTCCGTTTATGGAACGACCTGCACGACGAAGTCCGCGTGGCAGACGGCACTGAAGAACAAGCTGAACATTTATCTCGTGCTGCACGGGACTGGCGACCAGACTTCGACAATCACAACGGCCATCACGAATGCTGTGAACGCCAGTAATGCGTACAGCGGCATTCTGGCATTCGAACCGGGGCAAACGTACGAAACAAAGCCGATTGTTGTGGATGGTCGTGACGGCACTGTGAACCAGGTCGATACGACGCGTGGCGGTGTGATCGGCATTCTGGGCAACGGTGCAACATTGCGGGCGAGAACCGGCGGAACACAGGCAGATCCTCTGGTCAGCATCGACAAGTGTTTCGTGTCTCAGGACGTGGAGAACGACTACTACGGGTTCTTCCTGACCGATCTAAACATCAACGCGGATCTCAAGTACGACTTTGGCTTGGAGTTGACTGAATGCAAGTACTTTCACGTCCGAAACGTTGATGTTACTGGTGCTCGGCTGATCGGTGTCGAGATAGATGCAAAAGTCGACGGCGCTGACTTTCACGACATCTACTACGGCGTCCTGGATCGCGTCTATTCGCATCACAACGGGAGCGAATCGTCGAGTCTCGACGCACGTGGAATCGAATTCAAAGGCAGCGACAAAGACGGAGTGCGAATTGCCAACATTGGTGTTTACCGCAGCGGATTCGATTTCAACACCGAACACGGGATCTACCTGGAAAAAACCTCGATGACGTTCGTCGATACATCGGCAAATGGAAACGCAGACTATGGAGTCCGAGCCGGCGTGATGCGTTCCGCAAATTTCATCAATTGCCAAATCGCTGGTGGATATGACACCAGCACAGAAGTGCGACTGATGCACGCATCGGAAACTTACTCGAATGAGAATTCCGGCCCGACGGATCTTTCCGGCTGGGCCGGGGGATTTCATTTTCTCGGAGGCCACGTGCGGGACCGGTACAATCGCGAAACAGACACAGGAACGCTGGACTACGACGACATGAACGCGCCCGACGGACTGATTCAGTCGATGGTGCATTCCCAAAATCTCAGCAGTCTCGACACGGCACTCCGTGCCAAGATCACGGAGGCGGTCGCCGACAACGATACGACGAGCGGCAATTCGATCACCGCAGAAGGCACGGGATCCTGACGGCTGATTTGCGTACTTTTCCCAGTGCGACTGAACAAATTGAAGGATGAAGAATGAAATATTCTAACAAGAGCACGACACTACGGACGATCCTGCGGATCTTGCCGAAGCAAAAGCGAAAAAGGCGGTACCAAGCACAGCTGTCAGAACAGCTTGAATGCCGCCTCCTCCTGGTCGCTCCGCAGGATCCGGTCATTGTCCAATCTGTCGACTTTACTGACAGAATTACGATCGTAGACTGGGAGCCGGTCGCTGACGCCGATTTTTATGACATGTGGTTCACAGTCGTTGCATTTGATCCATCTCCCGTCGACCGTGATCCGTTTGAGATCGACGAAAATTACGTCACTGACTCGCGGTTTGAAGGCGAAGGAATAGGGAGCAGCTGGAGCCAGATTTTGAGTCCCCTGAACTACCCGGGAGGCCAACGCCGTGTTTGGGTTCGAGCTGCCAACGACGATGGGTTCGGCCCGTGGGGACCCAGCGTGAACTTTACTTATCCAGGCACTCCGGAAACCAAACCTGATCTAAGCGTCACCCGCAACAGCTTCTACGGCGGCTCTGATTCATTCACCGTTTCGTGGACATCACTTGTCGAAACACAGTTGGCAGCAAGGCACGAAATCTGGGTGTCCAAAGATGGTCAGCGGATTGTGAACGAGGAACAGGTCGAAGCGACGTATACCTCTGGCACTTTGGATCCCGGAATCTATCGTTTCTGGGTTCGCGGCGAATCGGACCAACTGACGGGGGCGTGGTCGGACGGACTGACAATCGCGGTGGGGGCCACTCCGCCCGAAGTCACCGGGCCCGTTCAGAACGAAGCGCCCACACGTCCGGAAATCTCATGGAGTGCGGGCGTTCCGGGCGTCCCGTACCAGCTGTGGGTGCAGAACGAAAATGGCGTGGTGATCAACGAATCCGGGATCGGCGGCACATCATTCACGCCCGGCAGTGACCTCGCCGACGGCGTGTATTCGGCTTGGGTGCGTCAGGTTCCTGCCAGCGGCCAGCCGTTGCCGTGGAGTTCGCGGTATCAGTTTGCTGTCGGACAAAGCCGACTGCCGGAAGTTCCCGTCCTGAACTTCACGCCCAATGTCAACGGCGACGCGGTGGAAGACCGCCGAGCCATCTTCACATGGAACCCGGCCGCCAATGCCGTTCGTTACGAACTGTTCATTTCCAATGCCCATAATGGCAATGTCGTGCTGCGCCGCGCTGACATCACGGACACAAACTTCACCACAGAAACGCTCGCGACTCCCGGCGAAGGCGGAAGCTACCGTGCCTGGCTGCGTTCGCTGGGCGCAAATGGCGAACAGAGTCTGTGGAGCGAATTCATCGCATTCGGCATCGCCAGCGACACCGGCGAAGTGCTGCTGACCTAACGCGAGGCAACCCGTGGAACGAACAAGAGTCCCGCACGTCATCACGGATGTCGCTACCGTCGGGGGATGTTCAGATTTGATCCGTTTGACAGGAAACCCAAACGGAGAAGGGCACAAATAGCTGGCGTGCGCGCGGGCTCAGTGGAGACTTTTATCGTGCGGCAACCGTTCGCTTCGGCCAAATCGATCTACAGAATCGGTCGAAATCGCACTTGAGTCGCAGCGGCGGACGCCCTATGACAATTCACCCGACATCGCAACTCTGTTGAAAATTGTCCGTTGGCTGTTGAAAACCGTGCCGATCGTCGGCATCCTTTGCCGCTATGCAAACAGTACCCATCAAATCGCTGAAGCCGTATTTTCAAGTCATCGAAGATGTCGGCGATCATCTGTCATGGTCTGAATTCTTCGGCAGTGACAATCCCGTCGAACTCGATATCGGCTGCGGCCGCGGTCTGTTCACGTATTCGGCCGCCACGAATAATCCGGACACCAACTATCTGGGTCTGGAGATCGATTATCGAGAAGGTCGTCGCGCGGCGACTCGGCTGCTGAAGAAAGAACTGCCCAACGGACGGATCATCGGCGGCGACGGCAACATCGTGCTGACGAAGTTGATCGACAAGCATTCTGTCCAGGCAGCTCACGTGTACTTCCCCGATCCCTGGTGGAAAAAACGGCATCACAAACGCCGGATTTTCAATCAGGAGTTCACCGATGTTCTGGCAGACATTGTTCAGCCGGGTGGGCACGTGCATTCATGGAGTGACGTTGCCGAATACTTCGAAATCATCGCCGAGTTGATGGACGGCCATCCGCTGTTCGAAAAACGGACAGCTTCGACGGAGCGCGACCCGGAAAACGATATGGATTATCAAACCAGTTTCGAACGCAAGAAGCGAAAACTGGGGCTGCCAATCTATCGCGGTTTGTGGCAGCGAAAGCCGCTCGATTAGAGCAGTTTACTTATTCTCGTGAACGGCACTCGCTCGCGGGAGCAGGCTTTCTTCGATCGAAACGCGTGCCCCGCGGCCACAACTCAGCGTCTGTAGTTTGACGTCGACAGGAATCGTCGTTCGTCGTGGGCCATTGGCTCCGCTGGCTTTGCCAGTGTTGCTTTCCCGATCGGCAACTTCAGGAACGGCTTGCTAACCCGACTCCGATGTTTCCCGCCGTGGGCCAGTCTCGCTGGCTCGGGTCAACGCCTGCCACACGAACAGCCAGACGCCAGCCATCGTGAGCATGCTCGCCAGGACGGCGTAGATCGCCTGTGAAGTCATCCGGCGTTTCATTTCCTGAACTGGTTCCACGATGACAGATCGCTTTTCCTGAACAATCACCAGCCACGGCATTTCCTGGCTGTTCATCGGCGCAATCGCGGCGATCCATTCTTCGTCGTAGGCTCTGGCGGACGGAATTTTCAACTGGCCCACCGGATCCACATACTGCAATTCGCGGATGTCCTGATTGACGTTGGATTGATTGTTTTTACCGAGCTGTGACTCAATCAGGCTCAGGGTTTCCCGTGGAAGCCGCAGTTGTTGAAAAATCCGCTTCGCGTCTTCCTCGTCCTGAAAGACTTCGTCCTTCAGCCACTCATGATCAAGCAACTGTGATTCGCGGCGATCTGCCAGTGAAATCAGTCGAGAATCAGAATCGGTTTTTCCTCGTAAATCCTGCCCCAGCCGTTCCTGCAAATCGCCCAGATGCAACGTCCTCGCGAAGACTCCGATCACATTGTTATCCGTGTCTCGCACCGGCACGCTTAACGCAACCATGTACCGATGAGTCGCCTTACTGACGAACGGAATCGACACGTGTGCCTGCTGAATGGGGCGCACATCGGCTGGCACGCCATCTTCAGGATACTCAACATTGTCGCCGTGAAAATAATCTCGCCAGGAGAAATTTGTACCGACCGTGTCATCGCTGAAATTGCGACGCCACAGAGCGCGGCCTTCGGCGTCGGTCAGGAACCAACTGGTGTCCAGGCTTCTGCCGTTGGCGAGATTTTTTTCATCAGCGACATCATGTGCGCGGTCGAGCTGTTGCATCCAGTCTGGGCGTTCTTCGAACGGTGCGTCGTGCAGTCGTTTCATCTCGGCCACGACTTCGTCCGACGGACGCTGCATGAGCTTCATCAATGTCTGGACAATTTCGTCGTTCTTTTTGCCACTGGCACCAGGTTGCTGACCCGTGAGTTCTTCCATTTCAGACAGCCGTCGCAGCAGTTCTTTTTGCAACAACGTCGCCTGGCCAATTGCGACTAACGCGTTGGCGTCCTGGCGACCTTCGATTGTCTGAATTTCGCCTTCGCTGATGTTCTTTTTCATGGCGCCCAAAAAGATGGGCACCATGGCACACGTCAGCAGAATGGGGCCGAGGACGCCCAGCAGCAACAGGGGCCGACGAGATCGATTGCGCTCTCGCGTCGCCAGCAGCGTCAGAATCGCCTGAGCATTTGGCAGTCGTGCTAGTGGATCTGTTGCCAGGCACTGATCCACGATGCTGGCCAGTTGTTTGTCGACACCTTTCACGGAATGGTGCTTGTCGGGTAGCGGCGTGTCGCGAATGTGTTGCTGATAAATCCTCAGCCGTTCCGGAAGTGATTTCGCAAGTTCCAGTTTGCGTTGAATCACTGAGTCCCGATACGGCGGCTGGCCGGTTAGCAGGTGATACATCATTGCGCCAACGGCGTAGACATCCCAGCGAGCATCCGGAATTGCTTCCAGATCTGCCTGCTCTGGCGCCATATAGTACAGGGTACCCAGAGCCGAACTCTTTTCGTGAGACATCCGCGACTGGCCGAAGTCGCACAGTCGTACCTGAAACTGTGTGTCCAGCAAAACATTGTCTGGTTTCAGGTCGCAGTGCAGGACGCCGGCCCCATGAGCTTCAATCAATGCACCGCACACCTGCTGGCTGATGCGAACGCTTTCTGTCACGCCTGGTGGTCCTGCCGCCAGGTAGGCACCCAGGGATCCGTTCTCGACGTACTCCATCACGTAGTAGGGAGGTTCAGCGTTCCAGCCGACATCCAGCAGACGCACGATATTGCGCGACGAATACAGCGTCGCCAGTTTTTCGACTTCGCGATTTAGCAGCGACCAGTTGAGTCCGCGTCGATGAGGGTAATACTTGATCGCCACCATCCGTCCCGTGCGATCTTCTCGAGCCAGCCAGACCGTGCCGTAAGCGCCGGTTCCCAGGCGACGAATGACCGAATAGCCCTCAATTTCAGAGGGAGGATCATTTCCCTGAAGGCTTAATTGCCGAGCATCCTCGCGCTCGTCGTCGTCCTGGATTTCAGTTCTGTCAGACATCGACCTCGTGAATCTCAATCATTGTATTCAACTTGGTGATTTGCAGGACTTCTCGGACATCTTCCGACGGATTGAATACCTGGACAACAGGTGTCAAACCCTCCAGTTTTTTCAGCGAGACCAGCAAACCCAGCATTCCACTTGGCACCAGCTTAACACCAGTCAGGTCAAAGGCGACGACTTCCGAGTTGTTGGCCCGCAGCAGGTCTGCGATTGCCGCTCGATAATGAGCAGCATTGAATTCCGACGGAATATCTTCCCCGCCAAACCCCAGAACAGTGGTTCCGCCAACACGGTAGACCTTCAGAATACCGTCTTCTGTCAGTGCGTATTGCGTGTTGTTGAATCCGCTATCGTCGCTGCTGTTAGGATTGGGAGTATTCTCTGACATGACTTGTCCGATTTGCTTGAGCCGAAAACTTCGCATACAGACGGTAAATCCGCCATTCACCAGTCGCGAGGTCTCGATTATATCCGAATGTTGTTCAGATCGGGGAACCCGAAGCCCGAAAATTCGTAGACAGACACGTGACACGCAGGTTCGGTTGAGTTTTGCCGAACTTCTTTACCCCAAATCATGTCTGTGTGAGTGTGAAGCTGAAGTTTCCTCCTTTACACTAGTGGAATTCGCTGATAAAACTGGCCAATGAGGTTTACGTAACCTCCACTACCCCATGGTGTAATTGGTAGCACGGCAGATTCTGATTCTGTTGGTTGGGGTTCGAGTCCCTGTGGGGTAATCTGAGCTGTCCTGTGATCATTCGCAGGACAGCTTTTTTCTTGCGCTGACGGTGCACCTTCCGCAAAGTGAATCTGTGTTTCCACTACGAGACGACATTCAGTCGCAGCGTGTTCCGATCGTCAACTACTCGTTAATTGCCGCCTGCGTGCTGGCCTATGCTCTGCAACTGAACAATCCAGACGGACTGGTCGAAGAATTCGGCATGATTCCGGCTCGTGTAAGCCATCCGAATTCGATTTTGACCGTTCAGGCTCAGCACAGCGTACAAACGCCGCAAGGACTCGAAGTCACGATTGTCGAGCGACAGATCCCGCCATCCGT
>CALFOL010000594.1 GCA_937919915.1 uncultured Planctomycetaceae bacterium | reverse complement strand
CTGTTTGATGTTAATTGCTTACGTCACTTTTTGTGCCAAACTTCAGTATTCGCCTAAGAGTCGCCTCCGATTTTCAAAGCCAAAATTGAGGTGATCCCGTTGAGGATTTCATGAGCTGGTCGGGATTGTCTAGAAGCTCAAAGAAGTCAATTCGCACAGGAACGGCGAGGAAAAACAATGGACAATTTCAACAACACTTTGCAGCCGGAAGCAGATTTCCCCAGAGCGACGGACGTTCAGGATTTCGATTATGCACAGACATCCCACGCGTTGGACGTTGTGATTTCGGCGGCAGAGTCGCCGAGTCAGCCGAAACCAGCGCGGCCGATGCAGGTTAAGCGTTTTCTGAGCGGGATGGTGTTCGCGGGTAGCGGCATTAGCCTGATGCTTTGCGTCGCGGTCGGTGCCTTGCACGATGCCGGTGCAGACGGCAAGTTGTCGTTGCCAGCGGTGGCGCTGTGTATGGTGATCGGCCTGATGCTGCTGGGAGGTGGGTTCGGTGTGATGGCGACCGCTGCTCCGACGTTCGACGACGATGAGTTCGCTCGATTGCTGAGACAGGGAAATCAACCGCTGGCTGGTGAACGTTGCGACAACGAACCGTTTACTCCGAGTATCTGGGAAGACAGCCAGGAGGGCAGCCCATTGGATCATAGTGAACACATGGAAGAATCCCTGGCCTGACATGTGTTGTAGTTGCCGTCGCCAGAGGGCGGAACTGTGGCACTGTCCGAGTCCTGCGGTGCGGCACGCAGCTACAAACGGCGGCCGGAAGCCCCCGTCACTCACCGTTTGTCGCGAAAGTCGCACACGAAAGCTCACGCAGGTTGCCTGCCAGGACCGATCCAGGGCACGACCATACCAGAAAGAACATGCTTTCTCTCACCGCTCGCTCGGCCGGATGTCCAGCGACGTATCCCGCTCCCTTCGTCGCCGCCAGCCACGCTTGAGCAGACCGCACTACCAGAGAATTCGCCCGTTGTCGCAAGCGTTCGGCCGCCATCGCTGTTTCCGTTCCCAGCGCCGCGGCAGTTAGGTCTGCGGTGAGACGTTCGCATTCTGCGGTCAGTGGGGCGACGAATTCTGCGAGGTCAGAGCGTTGCTGACTTTCTTTGGCAAACTGTCGCAGTGTTCCCGTGGCCGCTCCCACTGCCAGAGCAGATGTACCGATAGAACCCGCCCCCCCGCCGGTGCCGGAACGCATGACTCCGACGATCGGCCCGTGCAGCAGATCCATCCGATCGACTCGAACATTCTTCAGGACAATCGCACCAGTTTGAGACGCGTTCAGCCCCATCAACGTGATGGGAGCCTGGACCTCAAGGCCCTGCCGGTCTGTTGGCAGGCAAACCAGGACTTCCAGACCATCAGGCAAGGTTCCTCCCGTTACCAGAAAATCGGCCTGAGTCGCACTGGTCGCCCACGGCACTGTCCCTGACAACACGAATCCATCGGCGTCCGGCAGTGCCGAAACCGACGGTGTCTTCAGATGCTGCCCGGACGTTGTCAGATGCGAGATTCCGACGGTGGCGAAGATATCACCGGACAGCAATCGGGGCAGTAAATGTTTCTTCGCCGTTTGGTTGTCGGAAGCCGCAATGCGACGCACGGCAGCGCTGCGTTGAGTCCAGATGAACGTAGACACAAGGCTACTTGAAGCCAGTAACCGCAAGCCTTCAATCTGCTCGACGGGACCGAAATCCAGTCCGCCCCATTCGACCGGAACATCCCATTGCATCACCCCCGCACGTGCCATGGCTGCCAGTTGTTCCCGCGGCCATGCATCGACGGATTCTTCGCAGATCGCCTGCTGCAAGTCTGTTAGCAGTGTGAGAAACGACGCGGATGTGAATAGGTCACTCATCGTGGATTTTCAGGGGACACCGCTTCTGTTACGGAACAGTTCTTCGTCGAGTACGCTGGCGTCATTTCGGCCGTGAAAACCTCTCCGATCTGCCGCTCCGATGAGCCGTTCCACCTAATTGAGCGGCTCGCTGCGCGGATAGGACCCGAGCACTTCCAGACGGTCGGCCATGTCTTCAAGTTCTTTCAGCGTCTTCTTAATCTTCGGTTCTGTGACGTGTCCTTCGAAATCGAGGAAGAACAGATAACCGATTTCAGGCGATCGCAGCGGGAACGACTCGATCCACGTCAGGTTCACCTTGGTACGTTTGAAGACTTCCAAAGCGTCCGACAGGGAACCTGGTTTGTGAGGAATCTGCAGCAGGATCGCGGTACGGTCGTCGCCTGTTTGTGAAGCCAAAGACGATCCGATAATCGCGAACCGTGTGACGTTGTTGTGATTGTCTTCGATACATTCCGCAACGACCTGAATGCCGTACTGGCTGGCCGCCTGCTGACTGGCGACAGCTGCCGCGCCGGGTTTGTCGCGTGCTAATTGTGCAGCCGTCGATGTGCTGGTCACCTCGATCAGACGAGCATGCGACATGTTCTTCGCCAGCCAGTCTCGACACTGCGACAACGCCTGCGGCTTACTGTAGATCTCTGTGATCTCGCTGCGATCACAGCGAGCCAGCAGGTTGTGATGCACGTGCAACTGAATCTCACCGCAGATACGCAGTGGCAATCGCGTGAACATATCCAGTGTGTCTACGATGCGGCCGTCTGTGCTGTTTTCGATTGGCACCAGCCCGAAGTCGACATGGCCGCGGTTAACTTCTTCGAATACCGTGGCGATCGTACTGACAGGAACCAAATCTGCGGATTCCCCGAAACGATTGATGGCCGCCAGGTGAGTGAAGCTGTAGGCCGGTCCCAGGTACGCGACGCGATCACTGCGAACCCGTTGTCGGCCGGCTCCCAGCAAAGGTCGGAAAATTGTCTTCAATTCCGGCACAGTCATGGGGCCGCTATTTGAAGATTCCAACAGAGCCCACAGTTTGATGTCGTCCTGAACGTCAAACACGGCCTCGCGAGGCGACGCAGATTCGCCAATTTTCTCCAGGTACACTTCAACTCGCTCATTCAGCAAGGTGATCAACTGCTGATCGATCCGGACAAGCCGTTCGTCGGGCGTCTTGGGTGAGGCTTTTTTTACAGCCTTGGGCTTGGCTGCCGGTATGGCCGTGGTTGTTTTCGGAGGAGTCTTCTTAATAACTTTTTTACTGGTTACCGCCTTCTTCTTCGCCATCGTAAATCTCACCCAGCTTCCGGAATAGAACTTCCGGGTTTGTTGTTAGTGTGCGGCTCTGCTCTGTTTAGAGCGACAACGGAACGCTGAAAGGCGGCCGCATTAGGAGGGACGGGACAAGGTTGATCAGGATTCCCGCGAACCGCTTGTACAGCCCTGATTTCGCAAATTCAAGGCGTCAGACGACCGCTTCTTCAAGGTTGAATCAAACGTGGCGCATCGGAACGAATAGACACCACTGAGACGATCCCACGACCGCATTTGACATAATGACACGGTCTCGGAACGTGCCAATGTGACACTCCGGCGGCCTATTGTCCGCAGAACGTTGGCTGCCAGATTGGCGATATTGCCATTCCTGGGTGTGATTCCGTAATGTGTAACTTGATTGTTTTCAGCCACTTATGTTTTATTGAAACGTTTCGGCGCGCCTTGTGCAATTCCTGATATCGTCGGCGGCGTCTGCCGAGACAACGCGAACGGCATCGCGATCGCTTGTGGGTTTGCGTTAAGACGGGCCAGCGGAGTCCGCGATGAGCGTTCGGCAGCAGCACAATTCAGACTACCTCAGGCTTGGCATTTGCCTAAGCGAAAACAGCATAAGAATTTAGGAGTGAAATCATGGCAGCGGGCGAAAAAATCATCGGAATCGATCTCGGGACAACCAACTCAGTCGTGTCGGTCATGGAGGGTGGCGAGCCGAAGGTGATCGCGAATCAGGAAGGCAGTCGCACGACTCCCAGCGTCGTCGCGTTTACAGGTAAGGGCGAAACGCTGGTCGGCGATCCTGCCAAGCGACAGGCTGTGACGAATCCGACGAACACGATCTATTCCATCAAGCGGTTCATGGGACGTCGTCACAGCGAAGTGCAGTCCGAAGAAAAAATCGTACCCTACGATGTTGTCGGTGCGGAAGCTGACTACGTGAAGGTGAATGTGAATGGCAAACAGCACACGCCACCAGAAATTTCAGCACTCATCCTGCGAAAGCTGAAGGAAGCCGCCGAAAGCTATCTCGGGCACAAGGTTAACAAAGCGGTCATCACCGTTCCGGCTTACTTCAATGATGCTCAGCGCCAAGCGACCAAAGATGCTGGCCAGATTGCCGGCCTGGAAGTGGCACGTATTATTAACGAGCCAACTGCTGCGGCTCTGGCATACGGTCTGGATAAGAAAAAGGAAGAGAAAATTGTCGTCTTCGACCTCGGTGGCGGAACGTTCGACGTTTCCGTACTGGAAGTTGGTGATGAGTTGGTGGAAGTTCTGAGCACCAATGGTGACACTCACCTGGGTGGTGACGACTTCGACGAAGTCTTGATTTCACACATTGCGGCCGAGTTTCAGAAGAGTGACGGCATTGATCTGAGAAAAGATCCCATGGCGTTGCAACGGCTGCGAGAAGCAGCTGAAAAGGCCAAGAAAGAGCTGTCGACGGCGCAAACTTCAGACATCAACCTGCCATTCATCACGGCAGATGCCAGCGGTGCCAAGCATCTGCAATTGTCGATTTCTCGGAGCCAGTTTGAAAAGCTGATCGATCCGCTGATCGAACGTTGCCGCGGTCCTGTCGAAAACGCGATGAAAGACGCGAAGCTGAAAGCCAGCGACATCACTGAGGTCGTGTTGGTTGGTGGTTCGACTCGCGTGCCAAAGGTTCAGGCACTGGTGAAGGGGATCTTCGGCAAAGATCCGCATCAGGGTGTGAACCCGGACGAAGTGGTTTCTTTGGGGGCTGCAATTCAGGGAGGCATCATTTCCGGCGACGTCAAAGACGTTGTGCTGCTGGATGTGACTCCATTGTCTTTGGGTATCGAAACCGAAGGCGGCATCATGACGACTCTGGTAGAACGCAACACGACAATCCCAACGACCAAGTCTGAAACGTTTTCCACAGCGGCTGACAATCAGCCAGCCGTGACTGTGCGAGTGTTCCAGGGGGAACGCCGTATGGCTTCTGATAACCGTCTGCTGGACCAGTTCGACCTCAAGGATCTGCCACCGGCACCACGTGGTGTCCCGCAGATCGAAGTGAAGTTTGACATCGACGTGAACGGCATCCTGAGTGTCTCGGCGAAGGACAAAGCGACCGGCAAAGAGCACAGCGTTCAGATCAAGCAGTCCAGCGGACTGTCGGACGAAGAGATTGAGCGTATGCAAAAAGACGCGGAGGCTCACGCTGAGGAAGACAAACAGAAGGTAGCCCTGGCGAAGGCTCGAAACGAAGCCTCGACGCTGGTTCATCAGACCGAGAAGACACTGAAAGAGCACGAGGATAAACTCGATGATGCTTCTAAAGCAGCAATCACCGCGTCGTGTGCGAAAGTGACGACGGCCGCTGAAGGCGAGGATCCTGCAGCGATCACCACAGCTCTGACCGAGTTGGCTCAGGCTAGTGAAGCGTTGTTCAAGCATATGCAGGCCGCGACAGAAGGTGAGGGTGGTGAGACTGCCGGTGCCACCGCAGGCGGCGTTGCTGACGACGATATCATCGACGCGGATTTCGAAAAGAAAGCTTAGGCTGAAGCACATCGGCTGTCTTCGTCGATCATGACGGAGGCAGCTGACTACCGGCCACGCAAATCTGTGAACGTCAAATGGCGGTTCATGCTGCGCGGAATTGCGAATCGACCCAGCCGCCAGTGTATGGCTGTGTTCACCAGAACGTGGATAGTGACAGTAGATTCGCCGCCCTGACGGCAGCTACCACAGGAAGGTAGACGCTGTGCGCTCTGGTTGCCGACGACGGAATTCTGCTCAAACCGAAAGGAGCTCATCATGGCCTTCAATCCCGAAAAGCTGACGGTCAAAGCCAGCGAAGCCATTCGGCATGCTCAGGAATTAGCTCAGGACAACAGCCACCGATTTCTGCGCCCGCTGCATCTATTGAAGGCCCTTCTTGAAGAAGACCAGGGTATCATGAAGCCGTTGCTGCAACGCATCGGAGCGAACATCGGTCAGCTGAATTCCATGGTCGATGGTGAACTGCAGAGGTTGCCGCAGTCGTCGGGTGACGAGGCCGCCGGCGCTGGTCCCGAAGCGATGAAGGTGCTGAACGCTGCCGAAAAGCAGGCCCGCAGCATGGGCGACGAATACATGTCGACCGAGCATTTGCTGATCGGCCTGACTCAGGTTGAAGATCAGGCGAAACGTCTGCTGAATCTGAACGCCATCAACGAAAATGATATCCTGACGGCGCTGAAAGAAGTGCGTGGAGGCCAAACGGTGACCGATCAAAATCCCGAAGAGAAATACCAGGTGCTCGAAAAATACGGCATCGATCTGGTCCAGGCTGCTCGCGACGGAAAAATCGATCCCGTGATCGGACGCGACACAGAAATTCGCCGCGTCATTCAGGTACTGTCACGTCGCCGCAAGAATAATCCTGTTCTGATTGGCGAACCTGGCGTTGGCAAGACCGCCATCGTCGAAGGGTTAGCTCATCGAATCGTGCTCGGTGACGTTCCACTGAACCTAAAAAACAAAAAGGTCTTCTCACTGGATATGGGTGCGCTCGTCGCTGGTGCGAAGTATCGCGGCGAATTCGAAGATCGACTGAAGGCTGTGTTAAAGGAAGTACAGTCGTCTGACGGTCAGATCATCATGTTCATCGACGAACTGCACACCGTTGTCGGCGCCGGAAAAAGCGAAGGGGCCATGGATGCATCCAACCTGCTGAAGCCCGCGCTGGCTCGGGGGGAACTGCACTGTGTTGGCGCAACAACTCTGGACGAATACCGCAAACACATCGAAAAAGACCCGGCGCTGGAACGACGCTTTCAACCGGTTGTGGTGCAGGAACCGAACGTCGAAGACACAATCTCCATTTTGCGAGGCTTAAAGGATCGCTACGAGACTCATCATGGCGTTCGCATCACCGACGATTCGATCATCGCTGCCGCCACGCTTTCCGACCGCTACATCAGCGATCGGTTTCTTCCGGACAAAGCCATCGATCTGGTCGATGAAGCGGCGAGTCGATTGCGGATGGAAATTGATTCCATGCCTGCAGAAATTGATGAAGCGACTCGCACGCTGACACGCATGCAAATCGAAGCTGCGGCGCTGGAGAACGAAACCAGTTGCGACACTAAAGAGCGTCTTGCTGATCTGCGCCGTCAGATCGCGGAGAACGAAGAATCGACCAATCAGCTGAAGGCGCAGTGGGAGGCGGAAAAGGCAGCGATTTCCGGCCTGAAACCGTTGAGGGAAGAGATAGAAAGACTGAAGACAAGTTCGACGCAGGCGTTTTCTCGAGCTCAGCGAACAAACAGTAACTCAGACTATCAGGAAGCATATGAAGCCAGTGAAAAGCTGAAAGCCTCTGAAGCACGACTGGCGGAAATGGAGCAAAAGTCGGCTGAGCTTAATGCTGACCCGGAAAGTCGCCTGCTGTGTGAAGAAGTGACCGCAGAAGACATCGCCAGCGTTGTCAGCTTGTGGACCGGCATTCCAGTCACTCGCATGCTGCAGGGCGAACGGGAAAAGCTGTTGCGAATGGAAGACGAAATCCACAAGCGAATGATCAACCAGCACGAAGCGGTGGAAGCGGTATCGAACGCGGTTCGGCGAGCTCGTTCGGGTATGCAGGATGCGAATCGGCCGATTGGCTCGTTTATGTTTCTGGGGCCGACCGGGGTCGGCAAGACCGAACTCTGCAAAGCTCTGGCAGCATTTCTGTTCGACGACGAACGCAGCATGATTCGCATCGACATGAGCGAATTTATGGAACGCCATTCGGTCGCGCGGCTGATCGGGGCACCTCCGGGCTATGTCGGTTACGAAGAGGGAGGTCGACTGACAGAAGCTGTGCGGCGAAATCCGTACTGTGTGATCCTGCTGGACGAGGTGGAGAAAGCTCACCGCGACGTGTTCAACATCCTGCTGCAACTGCTGGACGACGGTCGTCTGACGGACAGTCAGGGACGGACTGTTAACTTCAACAACTGCATCATCGTGATGACGTCGAACATCGGCAGTCAGGCGATCATGGAACTGTCTGTTGACAAAGCGGACCACAAAGAGATCCACAACCACTGCATGGATGCGCTGCAGCAGCACTTCCTTCCGGAATTCCTGAATCGCATTGACGAAGTGATTGTGTTCCATCCGCTGGGCCGGGATGAAATCCGTGCGATCGTTGATCTCCAGGTGCAGCATTTGAATCGTCAATTGGAAAGCAACGGCTACAAGCTGAAAATCAGCGACACGGCGAAGCAACTGCTGGCCAATGAGGGCTACGATCAGAAATACGGTGCCCGACCACTGAAGCGAGTTATCCAGCAGCGTTTGCAGAATGCTTTGGCGAACGAGATTCTGTCGGGCCGCTTCCCGGAAGGCTCGACGATCTCAATCGAAGCGGCTCAGGATGGGTTTATCTTCACGGCAAGTTGATTCCGGCTGGCGGGATTGCGTTCAATAAGTTGCAGCAAGCGGTGCTCGATTCATTTACGTCAGTCATGCCATTGCGATTTAGCCTGCCGTGAATACACGCTGGGGTTGCGCGCTCGATAAGTCATCGAATCCAATTGGGCAATGTCCGTATTTCACGCCTACCCCCGCTGTCTTCACCGGGGGCTAAATGCCATCTGTGTAACCAATCGCGAGTTTTGGGACGGTATCGGGATTAAACGATCTGCCGCGGCGATTTAGCTTTCCGCCAACAGCGTTCGGAGTTCGGCGGCGATGAAGATCGAACCGGCACAACAGATGACTCCATCATGCGCGACGATGCGTCGAGCCACCTGCAGGGATTCGGTTGGGGTTTCTGCGACGTGAATTTCCGGGGCCGGGAAGTGCCCGACGGTAATCGCGTCCTGCAGCATTACGGTCAGTTGCTCAGTGCCGATCGCTCGCGGATTGCGTTCGAATTTTGTGAGCACGATCTGCTGAAATCTCGGCGCCACAATCTTTAGCATCGTGGCTGCGTCTTTGTCACGACTACTGGCGAAGATCAACGTGGCAGGCCGGTCGCCGAACTGTTCCTGACAGGTTTCCACGAATGCCGCTACCGAATCCGGGTTGTGAGCCGCGTCCAGTATGATCGTCGGGTTGTTTCCAAAATGTTCGAAGCGCAGCGGCCAGTGTGTCTGACTGACACCGGTTGCAATCGTCTGTGCAGTAATGCGACGTTCCTGACGGGACAGCACATCGGCGGCCGCAACCGCCAATGCCGCGTTGCCCGCCTGATGCCTGCCAAGCAATGGAAGGTGCAGGTTCGGGTGAACGGTTTGGGGGGTCGTGACGCTGATACATTGGTCGGCTAAACCGTTGCTCTGGTGGGTCGCGACCTGTATGTGTGAGTCTCGCCAATACACGTCGCAGCTAAGTTGCGCCGCCCGGTTGCGAATGACTTCAATGACTTCCGGCTGATGGACCCACGTCAGCAGTGGGACGTTTTGTTTCAGAATTCCCGCTTTCTCTGCCGTAATCAGTGGCAGCGTGTCGCCAAGAATGTCCGTATGGTCCAGGCCGATTGACGTAATGATTGTCAACAATGGCGAACACACATTGGTGCAATCCAGTCGTCCACCGAGCCCCGTCTCTAACACCGCGATCTCGACTTTCTGCTGATCAAAGAACATCCAGGCCAACAATGTTGCGACTTCAAAGTAAGTCGGACCGTCGGCAACGATGTCCGGATCCGCGTGTGAGAGGCGGTCCTGCAGTTCGGTGACCAATTCCGTCAATTGCGACTGATTCGGCATTGCGCCATTCACGCACAGGCGTTCTTCGAACAATTCGATGTGCGGACTGGTGAATAGTCCCGTGCGAATTCCGGAGGAGACCAGAATGGAATTCAGAATCGCGGCAGTCGATCCTTTCCCCTTTGTTCCGGCGATATGAACGGCCGGAATCCGTTGCTGCGGTGAACCGATTACGCTCAGAAGTTTTTCGACACGCTCCAGCCGAAAATGAGTCGACAACTTTTGCGGGCGGACGCGTTCGTAGTTAATCCGACCGTAGATCCACTGGACGGCGTCGTCATAGGAATCGATCGAGGTGGGGAGAGCGTTTTCCATAATCGTTCGTCAGACTAGCGACTGTACCAACCCACCAACGCGGTTATCTGTTTCAATTTGGCCAACAGTGACACTCGATGGAGTGCGGAATAATTCCCAAGGGCCGGCGAATATCCGAAGTTGTGGTCAACAGTCGCCAACGCGGCCTGAACATCAGTCAGCGTGACCATGGAGCGACCATTGCGAACGGCTCGCACACGAGACCACCACATCACGACCGGGTACACCAAGGCCAGACTATGAAACCCATCAATCAAAGTCGTATTATAGTGTGCCGGTCCGCAAAAATGAATGCCTTGGATCTTGACGCGAAAGTAGCGGGACAGCAATTCATCGATTTCCGGTTGCCGACAGAAAAACTCGCGTTCCACTGCGGCAAAACGTGCAGTTTGTCGGGAAGTGCTGTCGCCGTCGTCCGTGCTGCCAAACGCCTTTGCCACAGACGCCGAACCATTCAGTACCGGTATCGTTCCCAGGCCGGTTGTAAACTTCAGTGCTGCGGTTAATAGTCCGAATCGATGCCCCAGGCCCGCTCGCACAGCGGCTTCGGTGTCGTGCCGAGCAAACTGCGCAGTCATCAGGCGAAACATCACGCGGCCCATTCGACTGGGGCGGTGCACCGGTAGTTCGTTATCTGGTTGTGCCTTCACGGAAGCGTTCGAGACGAGTTCCAGAAAATCGTCCAGCTTGGCCCCACGGATGGTCTGGAACTGCGATTGAGCCACCAGGTCCATCCACGACAGGACACGCATCAATCGTACGGCGAAGTGGACGGTATCATCGGCAAATGCAGCATCCATCGCTTCCAAAAAACGATGAAAGTCTGACCATTCAGTCTGCTGCGGACCATGCTGGCTGTCACGATGAATCAGCGGTGCGGCAGTTTCCGTCTTTTTCTCAGCGACAACCTGGGAGCCGAGGTTTTGCAGCGTGCCGGCTTGTTCCATGACCGGTTGCCCGAGATTCTGGACAACGGAAGGGCAACTGAAACGCAGGCTGACAGCCAATCGATTACCAGCGGGATGGTAGGCATACGGATAAACACGACAGGCCAACGGTTTCGCGGGTTCTCCGAATTTGGCGTGGATGCGACACAGGCCCTGTTCGTCCAGGAAGACGCAGGCTCCATCATCCTGGTGAGCCAGTCGGTAGCGACCGTGAGCAATCTTCTGAATGACGGGTCGCTCCATGGAGATCCCGTCACTGACTTGCCAGCCCTGCTGTTCGATACGACGTTTCTCTTCTTCCGTGATTTCGATCAAGTGTTCACGACAGCAACCGCCACAATTGTGACAGCTCCAGTTTTGAATCACGGGAAGTTTTAGCGTGGGGTTGGCCATGGTGCGGATAAGCTACGGCATTCGGACGTTGTTGCAAAGGATGCGAGGTGTTTTGCGACTGCGAATGCTGCGTTGCTACGCCCTGAGATTGCCGCAGTTCTATCCGTGCCATTGGTGTGATCCGTGGTCAGGAAATTCATTTCAAACCACAGATCTCACGGGTCACACGGATGGAATCGCGATGGGATTACTGGACGTAGCCAGCGTCAGTGGAGGCGTGAGGACGCACACGCTGGCGTTGGTTATCTTCCGTGGCCGACGGCCGACATCCAGCCTGCTGCATCAACCGGGAAGTCGTACGGTTCGCCCACAAATTCCAATTTGTCACTTTGTTTCACCAATGAAAAGTAGGCTTCGGAAACCCGAGTTCGGCTCAGATGCAGCGTGTCAGAAATCTGAATCACGCGGGCATCCTTTGGCTCCACCATTCCGATGGTCTGCAATGCCGCGTCGACTGCTTCGGCGTCGGTGTCGAACACAATGGGAATCATTGCTGCTTCGGGGTGATTGGCTGTAATGCAATTTGTACGAGTCTTAACAGGATCAACCTGATCAACGCAGCGCTGTGTTGTGAATTCCGCCATGCCGATGCCGGTGGCGTTGCCGTGAGTTTCTTCCGTCAGCGACCGCACAAAGATTCGCAGACAGCGTGCCACGTCATCAGCGGTAGCCACGTGGTCGTTGTACTTTCGGCCCACAATGTTCGCGTCCATTCCAGCGCCACTGATGTTCTTTCCGATGCGATCGACAATCAGTAAATCCGCTTCAGCGAACGGCAGCACCGGTAACCACTCAACGGCCTGCTTCAATAACTCCGGTTCGCGTGTCGCAAACTGCTCCGGCGGAACGGCTTCCAGATGTCCTGTTTCATCAATCGCGTTCTCCAAAATTGCAAGACCTCCCAGAATTCCACACTTCTGCAGGACGACTTCAGCGACCGAATCAATCATCTCCGAAAAACTGTGCTTCATGATTCCGCCATGATACACCTTTGCTCCTTCGTGCTTTCCTAACCCGATCAGCATCATCTTGTGCAGACCAGATTCGATAGGCCCGATGAAACGTGTATGTGGTTTGACGCGATTCACAACCAGAACATGATCTGCCTCAAAGGCGAATCGATCAAAGTGGACGGGAATTCCGAAAGACGTTTCCGCCACCACGACAGTTTCCATCGTGCCGCGGATCTCAGCACCAACAGATTCTTCCGTGACGCCCAGGCCAGCCAAAACTTCCCGCTGTCCGGCGACTGTACCGCCGCCGTGACTACCCATGGCTGGCACAATAAACGGCGCTGCCCCTAAAGATTTGAGGTAATCGACGGTGGCTCGCAAAATTGTGGCGATATTAGCGATGCCACGACTGCCGGCGGTGACTGCGACCGACTGGCCCGGTTGAACTGTCCGCTGCAGATTCAACGTCGCCAGTTGCGAGTGTACTGTGCCGGGAATGTCGTCCACTTTGGTGGTATTAAAGTGCTGGTGAATGTCACACATTCGAGGGAATCGTGGCGGAGTCAATGATGCGGCCTTATTGATAGGTGTTGCTGCGTCGAGCCATCCAGGTCGAAGACAGACGAGTGCCCTGAGCAATCAGTATACGCAGATCGGGTGCAGGCCGGATAGGTTCCGGAATGTGACATTCCGGACACTCGGACCGGAAGTCTGAGCCGGTCCATAGCGACGAACTCAGGAACGCAAAAAAGCCCGGCATTGAGACAATGCCGGGCTTTGTGTGTTCAAATCTCAGATCTGACCCTTTAAATCTCGAATGTTTTACTCGCCGAGTTCCACGATCTGCAGCAGCTGAGCCTTTTCCGGATCGGCCACTTCGCTGTGACACGACGCCTTGCCTTCCTCGGCCCCCATCGTCTTCTTTGTTTTGCTAGCCAGACGATGAACTTCTTCCGGGCTTAGCACTCCGCGTTTTTCGAGAATCTCCTGTTGTTCCGGTGTCAACGCGTCAGTGACTTTTGCGGTTTCCCATTTGAATTCTTCCGCCTTGCCGCTGGCGAACTGCTGAATCTCTTTGCTGATTCTCACGCTGCACCAATCGTGACCGCACATCGCACAGAAGTCTGTGTCCACGTCCAGGTCTTCATCGTGGTACGCGCGAGCAACATCCGGATCGAAGCTCAGTTCAAAGTGCTTCGCCCAGTTCAGCGCGGCTCGGGCACGGGTCAGGTTGTCATCGTTGTCGCGCGTGCCTGGAATTCCCAGGGCTACGTCGGCCGCATGAGCGGCGATCTTGTAGGCCACACAACCTTGCTTGACGTCGTCCTTCTTCGGCAGGCCGAGATGTTCTTTGGGAGTCACATAGCACAACATGCTGGCACCGTGCCATGCTGCGTTTGTCGCACCGATGCAGCTGGTGATGTGGTCGTAGCCAGGGAACATGTCCGTCACCAATGGTCCCAACACATAAAACGGAGCACCGTGACACAACGTTCGCTGTAGCTTCATGTTGAATTCAATCTGGTCCAGCGGAACATGTCCGGGACCTTCAACCATCACCTGCACGCCTTTGCGCCAAGCGCGTTCTGTGAGTTCACCCAGCGTCGACAGTTCGGCCAGTTGAGCCAGGTCGGTGGCGTCTGCCAAACCTCCCGGACGCAGACCATCACCGATGCTGAAAGTCACGTCGTGTTCACGCATCACGTCGCAGATTTCTTCCCACATCGTGTACATGATATTTTGCTTGCTGTGGTGAATCATCCACTTCGCCAGCAACGATCCACCACGACTGACGATACCGATCAGGCGATCCTTCACCAGCACCAGATGTTCTTCAAGCACGCCGGCATGAATCGTGAAATAGTCGACGCCCTGTTTGGCCTGATGGTGCAGCGAATCCAGAATGATTTCCCGGCTCAGGTCTTCGATCTTACGACCGATGATCATCGAATAGATCGGCACGGTTCCAATCGGCACGGTGCTGTTTTCGACAAGTGCCTGGCGACAGGCGTCGAGGTCGCCACCGGTGGATAGGTCCATCACAGTGTCAGCGCCCCATCTTTCCGCCCATTGCAGCTTTTCGACTTCTTCGTCAGTGCCGGAAGAAACCGGTGACGCGCCCATGTTGGCGTTGATCTTGGTCTTCGATGCACGGCCGATCGCCATGGGATCCAGGTTATATCGGAGATGGTTTTTGTTGGCAGGAATCACCATTCGTCCGGCGGCAATTTCGTCGCGGATCTGTTCCGCCGTCAGGTGACTTTCGCGATCTGCAACTCGCAGCATTTCTGCGGTGGTGATACCCATCCGAGCAGACTCGAGCTGTGTGCTGGCAACAAACCCGTCCGGAACATCCCAGGCTTCGGCTTTCTCGTAGTCGTTTTCGAATCCGGCTTTGCGAGTCCAGTCTGCCGGCATAAAATCCCATGCGGTCTTATCAGACGGTTCCGGCATGCCCTGCGTGTTGGGTGATGAGTAAGTTAACGCACCGGCGCGGCCAGAGGCGATTTGAGGAGCGCAAGCGAAGCTGCCAGGCGTTGTTCCGGAGTGGTCGCTGCTGGGGTCATCCGCCGTAACTTTGGGCAGAAAACTCTTCACTCGTTCCAAATGATCAATACTCATCGCAACTCCCTGTTTCTCGTACTCGCTGGCGTCGAACGCAAAGATCTGGTTCCACAGACCGTCAACCGTAACCAACAACTGGCCATCAAACGGGCATTTCACCGCTAAAAATCCGCGGTAATCACCGAATCGTAGCCGTCAACCCGCGGAATGCAATTGCTGGCGACTGCAGAACAATGCCGGAAACCGGAAGTCCGGCTCCGCGGGCATCCGCTGGTTTGGACGAAATCATCAGCCTGAGTGGAATTCGCCAGAATTTCTGAGACACGGATTTCTGGCGAAATCCGCTACATCCCGATGAGCGGATGCACCGTCTGGCTGCTGGGAACATCTGTCACGCTACCAAATCCCAATGTTTGTGCTAACTTCACAGACTGCCGTTTGCGGCCGCCTCAACTCCCCAACTTTAAAGTGTCCCACCGCATGTTCGCCTCGACAGTACCCTTAGACTCCATCCGATTCACAGCCATGGCCGTTGGTCTGCTGGTGTGCTTAAACAGTCAGGCAGTTGCCGACGGAACGGCTAACGGCACCGTCTTTCTTGACGCCAACAACAACGCGAAACGTGATACAGGCGAAGCCGGGATTGCGGGCGTAGGAGTTTCGAACGGCCGTGAGGTCGTGCAAACTGACGTCGATGGCAAGTATTCGATCGCTGTGGGCGAAGACACAATCGTGTTTGTGATCAAGCCGACCGGCTATCGCACGACGACGGACAAAGATCATCTCTCACGGTTCTACTACATCCACAAGCCAAAGGGTTCTCCCACGAATCTGAAGTTCCCGGGCGTGCTGCCGACGGGACCGCTGCCGGAGACTATTGACTTCCCGTTGTATACGCAGGAGGAACCAACTGCATTTGACGTATTGTTCTTTGGCGATCCTCAGCCACGCAACCAACAGGAAATCGACTACATCGCTCACGACGTGGTGGAACCACTGATCGGGGTCAAGGCGGCATTCGGCGTAACGCTCGGGGACATTCTGTTTGACGACCTCAGTCTGTTCGACAGCTTCAACCATACACTTGGGCGGATTGGCGTGCCATGGTACAACGTCATCGGAAACCACGATATCAACTATGCCGCGGAAACAGATGAACTCAGCGATGAAACCTATGAACGAGTTTACGGGCCGGCATACTACTCGTTTAACTACGGTGGCGTCCACTTTCTGGTGATCGACGACGTGCACTGGATGTCCGACGGCACGCGAAAATTCTATCGGAGTGGCTTAAGCGACGCTCAACTGGACTTTCTGGAAAACGACCTGAAACATGTGTCTCAGGATCATCTGATCGTGGGCATGATGCATATCCCGCTGGTCAAATCGCCGTGGCTGGAGCCGAAACGTCAGCGGCTGTTTCGAATTCTGGAAAGTCGCAAACACTGCCTCTCGCTGTCCGGACATACCCACCACCACGAACACGTCATGGTGGATGACAAAGAAGGCTGGAAGAACCCCAAGCCGCACCATCACATCATCAATGTGACTGTTTGCGGATCGTGGTGGTCCGGCAAACCCAATGAAGAAGGCATTCCTCATTCCATGTGTACCGATGGAACTCCCAACGGCCATACCGTGATGCACTTTGACGGTCAGAAATACGTCCTCGAATATCGAGCCGCCGGCAAACCCGCGGACTATCAGATGCGACTGATGGCACCGGAAGTCGTTGATCTGTCAGACGCCAACGCTGCAGCAGAGAAGCCCGTCTTTCATGCCAACGTCTTCAATGCGATGCCCGGCGCTGATGTGCAGTGGCGGTTTGAAAACGATTCTTCCGCAGCATGGCAGGCGATGGAAAAAGTGCTGATTTCCGATCCCGTGTTTCAGGCGCTGTGGGACGAAGAGCAGGCGTTGAAGCCAGATCTGCCGTGGCGAGGTTTGGCAAAACCGATGCTGTCGCCACATTTGTTTCGGGGCAATTTGCCGACGGCAGAAATCGCTGCGGGGACGTACACGATTTCTGTGAAGGCCACCAATCCGAACGGCCAGGTGCTGACAGGCAAACGGATTATTCGTGTTGTTGAGTGACGCCGATGGCTTGAAGGTTTTGATGCTGAACGCGTGGAAGCGGGCGCCGTTTTGAGCAACGCTGATAAATTTGAACCTCGAGTCTTCTTTTCCGTGAGGAATTTTGAAACTACGTGGACTTCAGGTGACCGGCGCCAATGCCTTTCGTATTCTTCCGCATAAAGCAGGCACCTTTTGGCTTGGCTCTTCTGCCGACTCGCCAGAAGCCCGCATTTTCTCTATTTAATTCTACCGACAGGTGAACTGTGTCGATCATTGTCCAGAAATTTGGTGGAACAAGCGTCGCTGACGCAGAGCGCATTCGTCGTGCAGCGGCCAAAGCTGTTGCCACAAAACGTGCAGGACATCAGGTTGTGATGGTCGTCAGCGCTCGGGGCAAGAAGACGGACGAACTCATCAGCCTGGCCGCGGAAATCACATCCACCCCCCGGCCGCGGGAAATGGACATGCTGTTGTCTACCGGCGAACAGGAGTGCGTCGCGTTGATGGCTATGGCCGTTCACGAATTAGGCGAAGCCGCGATCAGTCTCACGGGAGCACAAATCGGCGTTCGCACAGACGGCAGCCACACCAAGGCACGCATCATCAGTATCTCAACCCAGCGGATCAAGGAGGCGTTGGATGCTGGCCAGATCGTCATCGCGGCTGGTTTTCAGGGTGTTGACGAGGACTTCAACATCACGACGCTCGGCCGCGGCGGCAGCGACACCACTGCCGCAGCTTTGGCCGCGGTGCTGAACGCGTCGACGGGAGAAATCTACACAGACGTGGAAGGCGTATTCACCACTGATCCGCGTGTGGTGCAAACAGCGACAAAGATCGATCAGGTTTCGTACGACGAAATGCTGGAACTGGCCAGCATGGGCGCGGGCGTGATGCATTCGCGTTCCATTGAATTCGCAAAGAAATACAAAGTGCATTTGCGAGTCAAGCCGTCTTACATGGACGGGCCGGGCACGCTGATTTCTCCGGCACCCGCACAACCACCTCGCAGGGTCACGGGAGTGGCGTTCGTTCGCAACGAAGCCCGCGTCAGCCTGATCGGCGTTCCGGATCAGCCGGGCGTGATGAGCCAGGTGTTCGCACTGTTGTCGGAAAGTAAGATTCCCGTCGACATGGTTGTGCAGAACGTGGCGGTTGCCGGAACCGCAAATGTGTCGTTCACCGTTGCGGAAGTCGATCTGGCAAAGACGCTGGAAGTCGCTGCCACCGCCGTCAGCACGCTGGGCGGAACGGTCGCTCATCAGCGGGAGCTCTCGAAAGTCTCTGTGGTCGGTCACGGAATGCAGAGTCACACCGGCGTCGCGGCCCAGATGTTTCAGTTCCTGGCCAAAGAAAACGTCAACATCCACATTGTCACCACCAGCGAAATCAAAATTTCGGTGCTCATTGACCGCCACCTGTGTGACACCGCAGTTAACGCTGCACACGCTGGGTTTCAGCTGGATCGGCCACCTGCAGGTCTGCCTTCTGTCGGCAGCAGTGCGCCTGTCAAGGCAACGCAGCTTGGTCGGGATGCAGAAAAGCTGGAACAGGACATCGTGGCTCGACTAAGCGGCATGGAAGACATCGTGGTCAGCGATGTGTACGCGGACACCAGCCAGGCACGCGTTACCATTACGACGCTGGACGACAAACCGGGCGTCGCGGCAGCGATCTTTTCTGCGGTTGCAGACGCAGGAATCATGGTCGACATGATCGTGCAGAACGCAGCTCAGGACGGGAAAGCCAATATCTCCATCACGGTTCCGTCGCAGGATGTGCAACGTACAGTGGATGTCGCCCGGGAAGTTCTGGCAGGCGACACGGGTGTGGAAGTCAGCTGCAATCCAACGATTGGCAAATTAACGGTTGCCGGGATCGGGCTTCGCAGTCACACCGACGTTGGTGCAAAACTGTTTCGCGCGCTGGCGGACAATTCCATTAATGTGGAGATGGTTAACACCAGTGAGATTAAGGTCAGCGTTGTGGTTGCCAGTGAGCAAACAGGCAAAGCGTTGCAGGCCCTGCGAGCGACGTTCAACATCGTGTGAGTTCAGTCGCAGTTGGCTCGATTGCTATCGCCGACACCAGAAAACGAAAAGTTCACTTGCTGGTTTGTGACGCCAGAGATGAAGTGCCACACCCGGACGATGTCGCTGCACTGCAAGTATTGTCCGAGCGGATGATTGCCGGGCGACTTGCAGCATTCGGCCAGAAATGCGTGCAACTTACCTGGCGACAACGCGGTACTGACGCAGCACAACTGCTCGAAGAATTGGATCAGGTTGAACGATGGGTTGATTGCTGGCCTCATCTACGCAAACGAATCGGCCTGCTTCGAACAGTCGTGCAGCAGCCGTTTCCCGGAGACGGACCGATCCGCGAATCGCCTTCCGCGTTGCAATTGGCGGATCATATTCTGAAGTTGCAGTTGCTGCCGCCATTTGAACGTTCTGTCGCCAGACGCAAATTCCCGGACGATTTTCGCAACGATGCGCATACGATTGCCGCAGCAGAGGTGCTGTCTGGATCGGCGCCGGAAATCGCTGAAATGGAACCGCATGTAATTCAGTGTCTTATCCCAATCGGTCGGTTTGTTGATACCAGTGAGATGTCCATCAATGCGTATGCAGCTCCGTTCGGCTCTGTAACGTACGGCGATGGCGTGACGGTTGAGGGAGGCTGGCTGGACGTCCTGGACAATCCTCATCCGGAACTACTGCCCCCTAATCTTCCGCAGACAAAGACACTGATTGAGGAGCAGCCGTGGCTGTATGTGCAGCCCACGCTGACTGTGCAGCAGTACATTCCGCCGACGGAACCCGCTCGACGACCGGTAGGTCGCGGTGCGGTCGGGCCGGTCGTGCTTGGCATAATCGTTGTCGCTCTGATTCTTATTGCGAATCGCCCACCGAAGTATACGAGACCACAGTCTTTCGTTCCTGAGCTTCAGCAGTCAGGAATTCACGCTGCTGCCGGGCACGGTGAGGGCGTATCCGCAACACGGAGGGCACCGGAAAATCAACGCCGATCTGGCGAAGAAGCCTCTGCCCAGCACTTGGTGGCAGAAATCGAGACCCTTCAATCCAGTCACCTGGCCTCAAGCAGACCGAGCCATGTGCGGCTGTCCCTGCTGTTCCGGAGGCTTGTTCAAATCAAACATATTGAGGGTGCTGCGTTAGACGGCATGTTCGGTGATGTCGAATATTGTCAAGGCCGAGCCGAATGGCATTTTCAACAGGCGTCGGGTACGACAGCTGCCATGACGCTTTACAGCGTGCTGGAGATTGCCGATGAATCTGCAAAACGGATGAATGACACCGAGGCGTTTCGGTTCTTGAAACATGTCGTCTGTGACGCTTCATTCATCGACTCAGGCAATGGGGGGCAGTCACAAAGTTTCATCTGGTATAGGTAAGCAGTCGCTTATATGTTTTCGCACATAACACGTCCGAATTATCCTTGCCGG
>CALFOL010000593.1 GCA_937919915.1 uncultured Planctomycetaceae bacterium | reverse complement strand
AGGTGATGGCCTGATCCTGATCGTCCAGTTGCTGCCAGAGATTTCCCAGATTGCAGTACCATGCGGCTTTGGTCGGATCAAGTTCCAGAGCAGTTCGGTACGCTTGTACGGCCTCACGCAATTGGCCCTTGCGCTGCAGATCCTCCGCCGTCGCCGCAAGCTGAGCTGCTTTGTTCGAAGTCGCCAGATTGTCTGAATTTGGCTTGGGAATAGATCGTCGTTCTTCGAGTTGCCCTGGAGCTGCGGCCGATGTGGGAACGATCCAGATATCTGCTCGATCGGATTCGGTTTCCTGTGGTCCGACGACGCATGGCAACTTGCTTCCTGGAATTACGCCGACAGCAAAGATCTCATCGACACCGGAATGAAACTGCAGCATCGCGACCTGTTGTCCCGTGGCCAGATCGACCACACCGACGCCGCACCTCAGATTCGCTCGATCCTTTTCGATCGGCATCCCGCCAAACACCGATGTCTCGCGAATCTTTGACAGCCCGACAAACGCAAACTGCCCGTGAAACGCCAGCCCACGCGTAAACCCTGGAAACTCAGTGACGGGTTCGAATCGCCCGCTGTCAACTTCAATCGTGCCCAACTGCCCGGCACCGGAATTCAACACCCACAGCCGCCCTAGCGCCAATCGAGGCGAATGAGGCATTGCAAATCCCCGAGCAACAGTTTCGCCACTGTCGATATCGATGACGACGCCACCGGTGGCCTTTTTGGCTCGCCAACCACCTGGTTCATCAGAATCTCCATGGGCCGCGACGTATTTTGGCTTACCATCGTGCATCGCCAGCCCGTTCAGATGGCAGCGGTCATTGGCCTCCAGCTTGCTGATAAACGGAGGACGCCAGCGGGGCACAAAACTGAAATTTTCATCCAGCGTGCAGAGCGATGAGAACAGCGTGTTCACGATCCATAACCCTTCACGGCCCCATGCCATTTCGTGGCCGTGAATGTTGCCTGTTCGAAAGGAATGCCGCATCAGATATGCGGCGTCGTATGTTCCGGCCGGACTGATGAATGGAGCGACATCTTTCGCAGCCCGCATGACGTGGATGTCTCGCCGCGATCCGACGGCGATGGCATCCGGCCCGATTGCGATGCCCATGGCTTGTTCAAAATCATGAAACGAGAAGTCCAACTGCCCGCCATTGACTCCCACGACCGCCAGCTTCCCGGCCTGATAAGTCGTGATTGCCAATGAGGCCTGCAGGTGAATGAGGATCTCCGGCAGTTTTGCACTGTATTCAAAGCGGACGGGTATCTGGCCTGGGGTCGGTTTCATGGGCGGTGTATCTGGAGAAAATGCGTTATCGGCTGATGGCACGCGGTCGATCCATAAAGAGTAAAGCGGGAATCATTGACGCCGCAGCGATTGGGACGTTTTTCTTTGAGACGACGCCACGGAATGACGGTTATTCAGAACCGAATCAGCAGGTACACCGTCGCCAGAATGATCTGCACGACAGCAAACGGAGCCGCTTTCTTCACGAATCCAACAAACGTCAGGTTCAGTTTTTGCCGTTGAATAATTGTCATGGCCACGACTGTCGAAGCACTGCCGATCGGAGTCAGGTTGCCGCCAAGGTTGGCTCCGAAGATCACGCACCACCAAAACGGCGAATCGGGGTCCGTCTCAAGCTGCTGTAGAATCTGAGCCAACATCGCCGCGAGAGGGATATTATCGGTGACGGAACTGGCGACCGCAGAACTTGTCAACAGTACGGCTGAATTGCCCCGGTCCGGCCACTGAATCTATTATTCGCAAGCACCCACCTACTTTCCAGATGCACACACGCGGACGCTCTCCTCCCGGACAGCAATCAACTGGCTCTCGGCACCTCGGCGTTCCCGGATCGGTTGTTAACATCCTAAGTAATGTGGGCGCCACGAGTGTGCACATACATTGCGTAGACGGATTGACTGGCGGTCATAAACAGACGATTCCGCTTGGTTCCGCCGAAGCACAGGTTGCTGCAGATTTCTGGGAGTATGATCTGTCCGATTCGCTCACCGTCTTCGTGGCCGAACACGTGAACCCCGTCATAGCCTGCCCCCGTCCAGCCCGCGCTGGACCAGATATTGCCCTCAACGTCACAGCGAATCCCATCCGCCTGGCCTGCGACGACTTCGCCATTGAGTTCCATGTCCATGGACGCGAAGACACGACCGTTCTCCAGCGACTGTTCGCTGGCAACGTCCCAGACTTTGATCTCCTTCTTCGCCGCCTTGTAGTGTGACGAACCAGTATCAGCGACGTACAGTTTTTTGTAGTCGGGCGAGAAACACAAACCATTCGGTTTGAAAATTTCATCAGTGACCTGAGTCAACTTTCCTGACCCCAGTTGCAGACGGTACACAGCCTCCTTCTGGTAGGGTTGCAGTGAACCATTGTTGGCATTGCGCCCCTCGTAGTCCATCAGCGCGCCGTAGCCTGGGTCCGTGAACCAAATGTCGCCGTTAGGATGGACGACCGCGTCGTTGGGGGCATTCAGCGACTTGCCGTTGAAGGAATCCGCCAGCACCGTGCGCGTTCCATCCCGTTCATAGCGAACGACGCTGCGAGTCAGATGTTCACAGGAAATTTGCCGACCGTGAAAGTCGAACGTATTGCCGTTGCTGTTATTGGAAGGATTTCGAATCGTGCTGACATGTCCGTCTTCTTCCAGCCACCGATGCTGCACGTTGTTCGGAATGTCGCTCCAGATGAGATAGCGGCCAGCTCCATTCCAGGCCGGACCTTCGGCCCACAGCATGGACTTGCTGTGATAAACCCGCTGTACCGGGGTGTTGCCGAGCACAAGTTTTCCAAAGCGATCTTCATCGATGTGAACGATGCGATAATCCGGGTACCTGACAGGAGCCGCGTCGGCAGCATATTCGTCATGGGCCTTCAAAGTCGCAGCGGCAGTCAGGGCGGCGGCGGAAGCGGCCAGGAACGTACGGCGGTTGGGGGCGGGAATTCGACTTGGCATGAATGTGCTCCGAGGATTATTTACAGGTGGGAATTGTTGGTGTCACGGCTGAACTTTGTTCCGCCAATTGGTCGGCTTGTCCGAGCGAAAGTCTCGGCGCAATGGGGCTCAGTTCCGAACGTTACAATCTGTCTGGTACGAATGGTAGGAAAACGTTGCCGTTCAGCAAATGATCTGCCGCAGCATTGCACTCGGGAAAGCTGAATCGATTCGGTCGGGCCCCCTTCGTGTTTTTTCAGGAACCGTGATTCGCGAATCAATTCAGGA
>CALFOL010000592.1 GCA_937919915.1 uncultured Planctomycetaceae bacterium | reverse complement strand
GGCCGTCAGACAGAGCGACGACATGCTGCTGACGGATGTTGTAGACATGAAGTTAAGTCGCGTGGTCGATCTGATTCGCGGTCCGGCCGATACTGTTGTCCGGCTGAAGATTCAGAAAGCAACCGGTGAATCGGTGATCTACGACCTGACCAGAACAACGGTGAAACTTGAAGGTCAGGAAGCTCACGGCACCGTCATCGAATCCGGCCGGTGGATCGACGGTGCAACGACCCGCATCGGCGTTCTCAGTTTACCTTCGTTCTACCGGGATTTTCAGGGAGCTGCCAATGGCGGTCAATTCAAAAGCACGAGCCACGACGTGCAGAAGATTCTCGCGTTGTTTCGCGATCAGAAAGTCGAGGCATTGATCGTCGACCTTCGCGGCAACGGTGGCGGTGCACTGGATGAATCTGTTGAGGTGTCGGGGTTGTTTATTCCGCAGGGCCCTGTGGTGCAGATCCAGTCGAAAGCTGGCCCCGTATCAGTGCTCTCGGATCAGGATCCAGAGATGCACTGGCGGGGGCCACTGATTGTGGTGTGTGATCGACTTTCCGCGTCTGCTTCGGAGATCCTTGCGGGGGCCATCCGAGACTATCGGCGCGGCATCATCGTGGGCGATCCGACGACTCACGGTAAAGGCACTGTTCAAAACGTGATGTCGCTGTCGAGCAGAATCTCATTGCTGCGCCAACAGGATCACGGCGTGCTGAAGCTTACCGTAGCGAAGTGGTATCGCGTGAACGGCGACGGAAGCCAGATCCACGGGATTCCTGCAGATATAGCGATCCCCTCAATCCGCAGTACTCTGGAAAAAGGCGAAGCCGCCCTGGAAAACAGTATTCCATTTGATCGTATTGCGACAACGTCGTTTCTGCCGTTTACGAACTACGTGACCGACGAAACATTACAGCAGCTCAGGAAGACAAGTGCCGAACGCATTAAACTGGATTCCGATTTCAAAAAACTGAACCAGCAGATCGCGTTCCTGGTGGAACAACAGGAAAGAAATGCGATTTCTTTGAACGAGACGGTTGCTCGACAAAATCACGCTGAGCTGGAAGAACTTTCTGCTGTGGATCAGGGAGATCCCGAAACCACCGATGACGAAATGCGATTCCGCAACACATTCTATAATCGCGAACTCGTGAGTATCACGGTGGACTACGCTCGGTTGCTTCAAGCCGAAGTTCGCTAAAGTTCGGTCGTTTAACCCCGATACCGTTCAAAAAGTCGCAACAGGTTACACAGATCGCATTTATCCCTCGGTGAACATACTTGGACACACTGGGGTCTGCGTGAAATACGGACAGTGCCCAATCGTATTCGATGATTTAGAGAGTGCTCGACCCCGGCGTGTATTCACGCCGGGCCAAATAGTAATGGCATGACTGCGATAGCCGACGACTGAAGCGACCGAGAAAACCGATGTTTCAGTCCGGCATAACATTGAGCAGACGTGCGCGTCGACAACATCCTGGCTATCCTGCCAACCCGCTGTCTCACCATTTCGGAGAATTGGGGTCCTGCATTTACCCGTCAAATTGACAACAATACTGAACCAACCGTTGGAACTTGCCAGAAGTTCTCGGGAACAGCCCTCAAGGCACTCTTTGTTGCCCGGAGTGACGTAGGATTAGCCGTTAGAGCAGTTTACCTAAACATGTGGATGCGTCGGGCTCGCGGGAGCAGACGATTTGCTGTCGAAAACCGTTCGCCGCCACAAGTCAGCGTAATACGCTGTAGTCAACGTCACACCGTTCCTTCAGGCCGATTCAAGCGTGGGATTTCTTGCAAAGATCCATCTATCCTGCTTTCTGCTGAGCTATCTGGTCGCATTTGCGGGCGAGGTCTTTCAGTTAGTACGCCAGCGCTCCGTTGTGACTCGCTGGATCCTGCTGGTCGCGGGAATCGCGGGACTGTTTGCACATACAGTGTATCTGATGACGCGCAGTACAAATTCCCAGTTGCCGCCGCTGGTCGGCAGTAGCCACGACTGGCTGCTTGTCCTGGCATGGCTTGGCGGCCTGTTTTACGTCCTGTTGGTTGCCACACAGACGCGACTGGCGATCGGTTTGTTCCTGCTGCCAGCCACAATGGGGCTGATTGTGATGGCGATGTTCGTTGATGACGTTGCCATCGATGCAAACCGTCATTTGGCCGCTCATCGTTGGGGCATGCTGCACGCAGGAACGCTGGTCATCGGTATGGGAAGCGTCGCCGCTGCGACAATTTGTGCACTGATGTATCTGTTGCAGTACCAAAAACTGCGAGGTGGAAAATCCATCCTGCATCGCATTCAACTCCCAAGTCTTGAGCAACTCACGCTGTTTAACCGCCGGCTGGTGGTGTGCACCGTAGTGATGCTGACCGTTGGATTGGTCACAGGTTTCATCCTGACGCGCGTCAAGCCAGCCGACGAGAGCAGCACGTTCAGCTGGACGGACCCCATCGTTGCAGGCACCACACTAATGTGGGCCATTATGGTGGGAACTCTGTCATGGCTGTTGACTCGCAAAGAACAGACGGGGCGTCAGGTGGCGAAACTCACATTTGTCGCAGGTGGTTTTCTGCTGCTCACCATACTGGGTTTGATGTTGATATCCGGCGGTGTGCACGGGACCACCAAAGCCAGCGAAGGCAACACTGACAAATCCGCCGCTGTGTTTCCTTCGGAAGGAGGAAGCCGACTCGGCTTAATCCCATGAACGTCTTTGTTCTTAGCTGCAATCATCACAATGCCGGACTGGAGCTCCGTGAAAAGCTGGCCTTCGCCTCAGAAGAACAGCTAAACAAGGCCTACGCGCATTGGCGAGAGCGACATCCGCAATCCGAATTGGTTGTGTTGTCGACGTGCAATCGCGTCGAGATTTATGCAGCAGCAGACGAAGACAACGACGACTTGTCTGTCGAGCAGCTGACAGAATTCGTTTCACAATTTCACAATCTGCCGTCCGACGAATTCACGGACTCCGTCCTGTCCCACCACGGGATCAAAGCGATTGAACATCTATTCGACGTGGTTTGCAGCCTGGACAGTATGGTTCTCGGTGAACCCCAGATCGTCACTCAGGTGAAAAATGCCTACCGGATCGCACGTGAGAACGATTCCTGCGGACCACTCACCAACGTCCTGTTCCAGCATGCCCTGTCGGTTTCAGCACGCGTTCGGACGGAAACGAAGTTGTCCGAAGGCCGAGTCTCCATCGCCAGCGTGGCGGTTGGTTACTTTGCCCGCAGCATTTTCAACCGCTTCGACAACAAGACGGTGCTGGTCATCGGCGCGGGAGAGATGGCTGAAGAATCGCTGCGTTATCTGCGTGATGAAGGCGTGAAAGACGTTGTGGTAGTGAACCGCAATCGTGAACGAGCAGAATCACTGGCAAGTCAGTTTGGCGGAAGGGCGGATGATTTTGAAAATCTGGATGTCTGGCTGGCAAAGGCAGACCTGATTGTCAGCACGACAGGTGCCACACAGACCGTCGTCGACCATGAGCGTTTTGCGACGATTCGAAAATCATCCGAACGCAAACCGGTCGTTATTCTGGACCTCGGGGCTCCGCGGGACTTCGCACCTTCCATTGCGAAGATTGACGAAAACGTGTTCCTGATCGACATTGATCGGCTCGAAGGACACTGTGAAGAAAACCGCCAACTGCGAAAGGCGGAAATCAAACAAGCGCGAAAGATCATTCAGGAGCAGACGCAACGCTTCATGCATGAAGTCTATCACCGCGCGACGGGGCCGGTGATTCAGCGACTGCGTGAGCAGATGGGTGAAATCAGTCGCAGCGAACTGGAGATCCTGTACCGTAAGAACCCGGACCTCAGCGAAACTCAACGAGCTGCCGTCGAAAAGACGGTTCACCGCATCGTGAACAAGTTGCTGCACCCACCGCTGGAAACGCTGAAGGACGAAGCCAAAGCCGGCACACCGCACGGTCTGTTGGACGCCATAAAGCGCCTGTTTAACCTCGGCGACTGACCTCACCAGCATGGTCATCGTCAGTCGAACACCGATGAATACATTCGTCGAGTTTGTTGTTCGACAGAGCTCATAAAGTGTTTGTTTCGTGCATGTTATTCTGACTTAGCAGTTTTCTCAGGAATCTGCGGACATTCGCCGCTCGCATGGCCACGTATACGTTGGCAGCATCTTTTTGCAAATGGGGTGCATCCATTCGCTCATCGTCTCGACTGATTCGCCGCAATCAATGTTGAACGTCTTTGGAGAATTTACTCCGCTAATTCGTTGAACATTCTCAAATTCGTGATGTTCAGGTGCAAGACTTTGTAAGGTATGTACCGGGAAAACGTGGACGGGATCGTGATGCTGTCGTTATCGGCAAACGTGTTGACGACCACGCGCGTGATGCCGCCGAACGGAACGCGGATCGCGGTTGTGCCGTCGCCGGGATGAATTTGGGTTACGTCCTCTGGTTGTTATACGGGACGGCGGAATCGAAGAACCGGGAGAGGGGGCAGAGTGACTTGTTGTCATGATTTAGCCCCGCGTGAATACACGCGGGGAAGAACAATCAGCGAGTTGCTACTCCCAAAACCCGCGTGAATGATGTGGCATAGCGTCTATTCCGGTGTGTCCACCAAGGTGTGATCACCGGGGGCTAAATACCATTGTCGCAAACAGTGGCAACTTATTGAATCGTATTGCCGTTAACTGACGCGGCCTTGCGCTACTTCGCCAAATCACGAGACGCAAGTTTCGTCATTGCTGCGAGCTGTCTGTCCCATTCCGCAACAAGCTCCATTAACTTCGTCGCTTCAACGGTCGCGAGGTTTGCTGATTCGCCGCGGTCGCTTGCAAGGTTATATAATTCCCATGGTTCGCCGACCGGCGCAACGGCTTTCCAGTCTCCCATTCGGATGGCTTTGTGGTCGTCATGAAACCACCACATTAAGTCGTGCTGAACCGTACCATCCTCACTGAACACAGGCACAAGACTTTTCCCTGGGGCCAATGGAGCATCAGCCAGTTTGGTCCCGCCTGTCAGTTCCAGCAGCGTGGGAACCATATCACTCACATGGCCAGGATTCCGACGAAATTCACCCTTCGCTGCAATTCCCTGTGGCCACGACATCAGCAACGGAGTAGATATTCCACCTTCATGAGTCCACGTTTTGTGGCGTCGAAACGGCGTGTTACAGGTCGTCGACCAACCCGGCCCCAAACACAGATAAGTGTCGGCCGAACCTGGCGGTAACTGCGGGTCGTGCCCGTCATCGCGCACCATAATCTCCGCACTCGCGCCATTGTCTGACAGGAAAATGACCAGAGTGTTTTCCCATTGTCTCATTTTACGAATCTGGTCGAATACTCGGCCGATTTCAATGTCCATGCGATGAATCATCGCCGCGTGGATCGACATTTTCGTCGCCTGAAACTTTCGCTGTTCGTCTGACAGGTCGTTCCATGGCAGTGGCTTATTAACTTCACCATCACCCAGAATCTCTATTGCCTCGGGGAAGTCATACGGCGGCCCCAGATTCCGTTCGACCGCCGACGGCTCGCTGACCATGGTGGACTTCAGTAGCCCCATGTGTTGCATCCGCAGCCAGCGCTGCTGTCGAATGATCTCCCAGCCGTCGTGATACCTATCGTTATAGATCTCAATATCCTCCGGCAACGCGTGCAGCGGAAAGTGGGGTGCAGCAAATGCCAGGTAGTGAAAAAACGGAGCGTCAGCATACTGTTCCGTGTGCTCTGTCAACACTTCGATCGCATGATTTGCCAGCGCAGTCGTGGCATAGAACCCCGTCCCCTTCTTCACCGGTGGCAGCGCGACATCATCCTTCCAGTGCTTCGTCGGATTAAAGAACCTGCCCTGGTCCGTTAACAGATACGAGTGGTCAAATCCGTTCGCTAACGGCATACCATCGATATGCCATTTGCCCGTGTGATAAGACCGATAGCCAGCCGACTTCAGCATCGTCGGCAACAGCACGCCCCAATCCGGCCGAATGCCTCGATTGCCACCACCCGATGCAATGCCAGGCAACTTATCGCGCCTCACTTGTTGAGCGTAGTAACCGGTCATCAACGCAGCTCGTGTGGGCCAGCAACGCGCCGTGTTGTAGAACTGAGTGAATCGCAGGCCGTCGGCGGCAATCGCATCCAGATTCGGCGTGGCGATTTCCCCTCCATAACAGCCAAGATCTGAAAATCCGAGGTCGTCTGCCAGAATCAGCAGGACATTCGGTCGGCGTTTCGCGTCTGCCTCAGCGTGCGAAAGATCCAGGCAGGCAAAGGCGGCCGAACAGAGCAGAAGCTTGACGATCGTGTTCATTAGGATGTCTGCTTTAGAACGATGCCAAAGTTTGCATTTCGTTGTCTATTGCGCCGTAAACAACAACGACAGAAGAATGTCTTCTACCACAGGGTATCGTTCTCCCGAAGTTCGTGTCGTGATGCACCAGACGCGCTGCAATTACAGAGGCAACTGGACCCGCAAACACCGAACGAACCGGAAAAAGGTCATGGTCTAGAGCAATTTACCTCTTGTTGTGGACTGGACGAAACACGTCCTCCGCGGCCACAAGTCAGCGAAATTCGCTGTAGCGGCCATCTTAGGCGGAAAACCGCAGCAGGGGGGCATAAACATCAGCATTTCCTGGAGGGAAACACCGAATTTCTGATCGTTACGGAGTTCCTGAAAGGTCCTGGCTGACGACGCCATTTCGTATGAGACATCACACTCATACTACCGGAGTTTCAATATGAAAAACCTAACGCGGGAGGCCCGCAGCCCATTCGAGCTACCGCTCGGAATTTCCAAAAGATGCGCGCACCGTGCGCGCATCTTCTTGAGTCAGAATCCAACATCCGCCACGTCGGCGTTCTCGATCCGGCAACCACCGGGCTGTATACTCAGGCGGTTCCGGATGGCCACAACGGGGGCGTGATATTTCTGATGGGCGGAGATTTAGAAGTCGGCACGCAGCAAACGCTTATCGACACGCTGCTACGGAACACCCAATACCGGTTGACGGTCGACATTGCCAACATCACCACGACATCCCCGTTCAATTTCAGCGACTTGCCCGGGTATCGAGTGGACCTGCTGTCTGGCGATGCGATCCCTGCCAGCGACAACAATTCCGTTCTGCCCGGCGAGGGGCTGTTCGAAGAAACTTCATTCTCGTATTCAATCGGCAACACTCATACAAATCTTGGGGAGGCCCCTGGCATTCGCCTCGTCAACCTGAATGATCGGGGGATCGAAGTCAATTTCGACAACATCCGCCTGGACGCGACTGCAGATTCATTGTGGAGCCTTCATATGACAGATAACGAATTGCGATCTGTGCGGGGGCATGGATGCCGACATATCGATGACATTATTGAATTCGCAAGGGCGAATAGCAAAAGCGTTTGCTGCCGTCCCCCGCACGATTGAATTTTGTCTGTTCCCCATCGTGGCCTGAGGAAGACTGGTTGTCACCACCAAAGGGTTGTTGCACGGCAAGGCGGTTCCCTGGGTTACTGAGATCGTCTGAGTGACACGGATTCTGATTTCGCGCCGGAACGATTGAGGCTCGGGGCAGCGCAGCGGCGAAGAATTCGGCAGCGGAAAACGGGCGAAGTCTGGACTGTTCTCGTTGTGAAAGAACCAGATCATCCGGGACTCCCGATATGTGTTCCACCTCGGACAGTCCGGGCCCGAAAAAACGTCACGCCACCTTGTGCGATGCACGCGTTCGATCAACTCCAACTTGCCGCTGCAGGTCGATTCTGCCAGGTGCGCCCCTCGCCTCTCTGAGGCAGTTCGATTTCAGGGAACGGTGATACTGTTTCTCCTGGCATCGAAGATGAATGCGGCGGTTTCCCAATGTCGCGTCGACATGCCGGTTCTCTGGCTTGGCGAATGCTTTTGGTGTTGCAGTCGAGTATCGGATTTCGACCACAACATTATTCACGAGGAGCAGAGCGCGTAATCAATACTTAACGCCTTTACAGATCGGATACCTATTGATTCAGGCACAAAAAAAGACTCACGCCGGACGGCGTGAGTCTTTATTAACGGAGAGGGGGAGATTTGAACTCCCGGTACCTTGCGGCACGCCGGTTTTCAAGACCGGTGCAATCGGCCACTCTGCCACCTCTCCTTTTGGCCGAGTTATAAGCCACAACCACAAATGTGGTGCGGACTTATTCGGTGGGCGGGCATGCTAAAGATGATTGGCCAACCTGTCAACAATGACTTTCCAGCTGACCGCCGAATTTTCCACGTTCGGCAATCCTAAACGCCGTTACTATAAGTTTCGACGCTCATGCCGATTGCCAGACCTTCGCTGGCGAGGAAATGTGAGCTTCCGTCGGGGCGGAATGCAACCGGGACGCCACTCAGATACACTCGTCACCTCCTGGCAACCCTTCCCCCGATGATTTTCCCCTCCGTGCCGCTGTTTGACACCCAGTTTCTGACTCGCCTTGAATACCTGTCGCTGGTGTCGCGCAAGGTTTTTCAGGGCGAACTCATGGCACAGCGACGAACCACTCAAACGGGCAGCGGAGTCGAATTTGCCGACCATCGGCAGTATGCCACGGGTGATGATTTCCGCTATCTCGACTGGAATCTGTACGCGCGGCATGGCGAGCTGCTGCTGAAGCGTTTTCAGGAAGAAGAAGACCTACACGTCTACATCCTGTTGGATTGCTCACGCAGTATGTCCGTCAGCGATTCGGTGAGGTTTGATCTGGCGCGGCAGCTGACCGCCGCGCTGGCCTATGTTGCCATGTCAGATCTCGATCGCGTCGCCGTGTTTGCGTTTGCCGATGGCGTCCTGGATCACTTTCCGCTGACTCGTGGCAAAGAACGGATTCTAAGCCTGATGGAGTGGCTGGACAACCTGCAGGTCAGCGGCGAAACGACCAGCCTGAAGAATCTGACGAATCAGTTCGTTCAACGAGGCCATCGCAAGGGGCTGGCAATCCTGATCAGTGACTTCTACGACCCGCAGGGCTTTCGACCGGGGCTCGATCTGCTGCGGCATCACGGATACGAACCCAGTGTCATACAGCTCCATAGTCCGGAAGAAGCAAACCCGAAACTGCTGGGCGATGTCGAATTGGCAGATGTGGAAACTGGTGAGGTTCGAAAACTGACGGTGACTGAAAACAGTCTGCAACGCTATCGTGATCGATTCAACCAATTCCTGGGAGAGCTGACTAGTTACTGCACGTCGTACGGAATCGACTGCACGATATCCAACAGCAGCGTCGCATTCGACGATCTGTTGCTGGCGATGATGCGGTCGACAGACCGACCTGCTCCGACGAGATAAATAGGTGGCGTTGTTTTTCGTTTTCTCTACTAACCTTTCATGTCATTTACGAATCCAACAGCATTGTTTTGGGCGACTCTGGCCGTCCCAATTGTGATCTTCTATTTACTGAAGGTCCGTCTGCGCCGAGTTCCTGTTGCGACAACAATGTTCTGGGAACAGGTTTTCGAAGAAAAGCAGCCACGTGCTATCTGGAGACAGCTCCGCAACGTCCTGTCTCTGCTGTTGCAATTACTGTTTCTGGGCCTGCTGGTGCTCGCAATCGGCAATCCTGTCGCGAAGAATTCTGTGCAGCGACAGCGGCGAGTGATTGTGGTTCTGGACAATTCGGCCAGCATGCAGGCCATCGATACGGATGGCCGTCGGCGTTTTGATGTCGCCCTTGACGACGTTCGCCAAATAATCACGTCACTGAAACATCAGGACGAAATGGCTATTGTGCTGGCGGGCGGGCGTTCGGCCGTGGCATGCGGTCTGACAAGTCATCCGACAACGTTGCTGGAGACACTGCACGGCATCAGTGCTACAGACGGACCAACCCGCCTTGAAAGCAGTCTGCCGCTGGCGCGTCGACTGCTGGCGAAACATCAGCACGGTGAAATCATTGTTGTGACGGATGCGGCGTTGCCATCGGCTTTGAGCAGCGATGTCGTATGGTCATTAATTGGCAACACGATCGGGAATGTGGCGATCACAGAACTACAGGTCCGCCGCAGCCCGCTGGATCCGCTGGCTTACGATATCCTGCTTGAAGTTTCCAACTTCAACGATCGACAGGTTGGGTTTACCCTGGATCTGGAACTTAACGACGCGTTGCTGGATGTTGTACCGCTGGAACTTGCGGCCGGTGAATCACTTCAGAAGGTGATCTCGCGAACCTCGAGGGAGGGTGGAATTCTGCAAGCCAGCATAGCCGTGCAGACAGCAAATGGTTCTCCCCTCAGTGACGGCCTTGCTGCTGATAACATTGCATACGCGATATTGCCTGCCCAACGCCGAATTGCTGTGACCCTGGTCACGGAGGGCAACTGGTTTCTGCAACATGTGTTACAAGCGAACGAACTGATTGACCTGACGATCGCCCAGGAGATCCCGCAGCCCATTGCTGCTGACAGCGTCGTCGTCCTGCATGGGAGCGTTCCAGAGAAACTTCCGAAGGGAAGAATATTCGTTGTCGAGCCAGATCGAAGCACTGATTTGTGGCAGCTGACTGGTGAGCTTCAGCGGCCTCTGGTCGACAAACAGCAGTCAGACCACAACCTGCTGAAATTCGTCCGACTGGACAACGCTGTGATGGCCGAAGCCAAATGGCTGGTTCCCGTCGCGGACCATGAGACGCTGGTGGAAGCCGTTTCGGGAAGCCCGCTTTATCTGCGTTTCGCCCGTCCAGAAGGCGACGTTCTGGTTCTGACAGTGAATCTCGAACGTGGAGATCTACCGCTGCGAACGGCGTTTCCGATTCTGTTTTCCAACGCCCTGACATGGTTTTCCGGTGAATCGGCGGACTTTATTCCTGCCGTCAGGACAGGCTCCCACACACGTTTGCAGCTGCCGATGAACCTGGCAACGGCACCACATGCAGAGGTTAAGTTGGCGTTGACGTCTCCATCCCTGCAATCGCAGACAATCAGTCAACACGGCCGGGCTGTCGTGCTTCCCGACCTGAACGAAGCCGGCATTTGGACGCTTGAGCGGTCGCCATCAAGCGACACAATAATGCCCGCCGCCAAATCGTCGGGGACCATGCTGATCGCCTGCAACATCGCCGACGCAGCGGAAAGCGACCTGCGGCGAACTGACGCGGGCCCACGTGCTGACATTGAGTCAGCGGGTTACGGCGGATCGCCGCTGTGGTTATACGCAGTCATTGCCGCAGCGGTCCTTTTGGTGCTGGAGTGGTTGCTGTTTCATCGACGCTGGATCGGTTGATGACAACAGTTCCGAGCGGTCGCAAACTGCCGTCGCCAGACAGGGATTTGCAGTACTGCCCGCGTTCTGATGAACGCACCGACAAACACGCGGTAGCTGGCGGGGCCCTGTTGTTCAGGCGATGTCAGCTTGCTGCGGTGATGCCGACAGCGGTGGCAGTGGCGTAAAGTTTGGCGTGTGAGATCGTGATCAGCACGGAACTCATTCCGAGTTTGGTTGCGAGGTCTCCCGCTCCTCCGGACAGCGCTATTCGCGGTTGACCGGAGTCCATCGGCAGGACTTCGATATCATGAAACGTTATGCCTTTCACGAATCCCGTCCCCAATACCTTCACCACAGCTTCCTTAGCGGCCCAGCGACCGGCAAAACGCACAGCCGCATCACGATGTTTCGCGGCGTAGGCAATCTCTGGGTCCGTAAAGCACCTCCGCAGAAAACTATCACCATGGCGATCAATCATGCTGCGAATGCGGTCGATTTCGACAATGTCTGTTCCGAGCCCAAGAATCATCTGTGTGCGAGACTTCGAAAGAAAGGTGGAATGTACTGTCGTACTATAGCGAGATTGTGCCCAACAGGTCGAACACCCCCCCTGGTAGCGGCTTTTTACGGTCAGTCACAGCGAATCCCAATAAGTGGTGAATGCATCTGGCTCGTGGAATAGGGCTATCACAGTCGTCAACGCGGGCTTCGTGGCCACGAGTCAGCAGGAACTCCTGTAGCTGCTGAGCCTGAACGTTTAGCGGAAAAATCGCCGGTCGGGCGTCGGAATCCGGCCATTTGCAGAATTTTCCGAAAAACTCAAGGACTTTGGGAATGCAAACCCGACACACAGCATCCAAGTGGTGGCAGGCAATCCTTACCAAGCGAGAATCCGTCTTCAGTTTCGTAAGTTCCGGGCCAGCGTCATCACGAAAAACGCAGAGGGGAGCATGGATACTGGATTTTGCTTGAGGTTTTGTTAGCCTGAACCCCTCGTTTCCCTGCAAATTCCCGGCCTCAACTGACGCCGCCCCGACTACAGCGTTGTTAACGACTTTGCAAGTTCGGCGAACCTGACCAATCGTGTGCAAAAACCCTTCTCTTTTCTCATCAGTCATCCTTTCTCATTCTGGACGGCAATCGTTCAACCTGTCATCCTTTGCGTTCTTTGTCTATCTACTTTATTGAACACCCTGTCTCACACTACTCTGCGCAATGATTTGCGTGGTTGTGAGTTTCTTTGATTTGTCCAAACCAACGTGCTGTTCTGCACTTCCTGGCATTTGGGCATTGTCAGTCGTCGAGACATTGACGTCTCACAGATGTGGTGGAATTTATGCTGGTAAATGTGTCTGAAAACAACCTCGCGGTTCGGCGAAAGCCACTGCTGGTGACAATCCTTTGCGTCCTTTCTTTTGCTTCACAGGTTGAGGGGCAGGACCAGACCAAAGAGGGTTACGAGCGGGCTCAGATTAAGGAGGTTCTGCGTATAAAACGCTTGAACACGGACCTGCTGACGAAGGAGCTCGTGCTGGGCTTTAAGATGATCGAGAAAGACTATCGCGACATCCTGCGCAGCGGCACAAATGGGCGAAATCAAAAAGAGCTCGCCGTGTTGCGAGAGGGGTTGACTTATCGAATTCTGACACTTTCTGATTCAGATATTCAAAAGGACGCTCCCAAATTTGTTACGGCGAATTCAACCCTGCAGCGAGAATTGCTACAGGCAGGTAATAGAGCTGCCATTCCCAACGACTCTCAGCGTCAGCAATTTCGTGAACTTGTCTATACGGAAGCCATGCCGCTGCTGAATCGATTGCTGAAAGAAGGTAACTTACTGTCTCGATCAGCTGCCCTGCAAAGACTGCTGGACCTGGAATCCATTCCACAGCGTTCCCAGGGCCGCATGAAGATGTTTGATGATGTCGATGATGTCTACATTCGAGTTCTGAGCGAACCTACACAGCCTGATGCTGTGAAAACGCTGGCCGCCACGGCAATGAGGACTTACCTGCAAAAAGCGGATGCGGTTTCTACAATCGAATTGGCGTTTGCAGAGGCGATTGTCAAAGAACTTGCCCGCCCACACCTGAGCACTGCATACCAAATCAATCTGCTGCAGTCGTTGGAATTCGTGCGAGCGCCTCGACTGCTGGCTGGCAAAAAGGAGGCATTGATCTATTGTGCCATGGCACAACTGATTAAGGACCGCAACATTGACATTCTGGTTCGCTGCAGGGCCGCTCGTGTGATGGGACGCGTGGGCTGGGACCGTGATATAAGCTTCGATATACTGGCGTGGGCTGTGAGCGATCTAACGGTCGAGACGGCCGTTCAGTTTAACGCAGCACAGGACCAAAAAGATCCAAAGTGGGCTCACTGTGGTTGGTATCTGTACACGGCATTTCATCATGAAAACAGGAATGAAACACAGGGAAAGCCGCCGTCTGAATTGCCTAAAGGCTTCCTGAACAGAGCTCCGGAATCTAATGTCGTCCGCGACGCTTATGCCAACAGCCACGTCGTGATGGCTCATTTGATGTTCGTTCCCCAGAACGTGAAAAAGCAAAACCTGACCTCACTCTTTGATTGGGTGCGAAATTCGAAGCCAGCGAGTCTGGAATTCGATGCCGCGTGTGCACCCTTCTAGACGTCGGACTGCGTGACGATTCGTGATCATAACGGAACATCACTTTCGAGTTTCGCGGGATCGCAGGTCTGACGCTGACAGCAGTTTATTCGTGAACGGTGCTCGCTCGCGGGACCACGCTTTCTTCAATCGAAACACGTGCCCCTCGGCCACTAGTCAGCGTAATACGCTGTAGGAGCGGAACAGTATCGATGAGAATACGTTCTCTCGAAGCATTCCATGTTCCTGTGCAGCTGAAGAAACCCATTCAACACGCGTCTCATACGCGTCGCATGAATGACACACTGATTGTTCGATGTGAACTTGACGACGGCAGCGTCGGATGGGGCGAGGGATTACCGCGACCCTATGTTACCGGAGAATCCATCGACTCCGTCTGGCGGCACATGAGCAACACCGACATGGCTCAACTGGCCGACCGCAACTTTTCAGAGCCACTGGACGCCGTTACCGCGATCGACGACTTTCGGCTTGCAGACATCGCTGCTGATCCAGGACTTACCACCCGTGAGTGCTTTGGGAACTCCGCACGATGTGCCATAGAAGTTGCGTTGCTGGATGCTGTGTGTCGTTCCGATGGTTGCACGGTCGCAGATCTGCTGCGATCACTTCCCGAAACGCAACCCATTCGTGCGAATCACACTGACGTTCAGTACAGCGGGGTCGTCACTTCGGCAAAAGACGTGTTCTCGCAATACCGCTCTGCCATGAAGATGCGGGTCTTCGGTTTTGCCCACGTGAAAGTGAAGGTCGGCGCCGTCGGGATTGATGACGCAGCGTGTCTGCTGCGCGTGCGCCGCATTGTTGGTCAGCGTGTCGATTTACGCCTGGATGCCAACGAAGCGTGGACCGCGGACAATCTGGTCGAGAATCTGGCGAAGCTGGAACGTTATCGTCCAACGTGTCTGGAACAACCTGTGGCTCATTCCGATGTCCACGTGCTGAGCGCGCTTCGGAACACGACGGCAGTCCCCATCATGCTTGACGAATCCCTGTGCTGCCTTCAGGACGCACAACGTGCGATTGAGGGCGGCACGTGCGACCTGTTCAATCTACGGATTTCGAAGTGCGGCGGTCTGCTTGCCTGTGTTCGTTTAGCGGCGTTGGCCAGCGAACATGGACTTGGGTATCAGCTGGGCTGTCTGGTGGGCGAGACGGGAATCCTGTCAGCCGCGGGGCGGCAGTTTGCCTGCAGTATCGCCAAAATTCGATATCTCGAAGGCAGCTACGACCGCTTTTTGGTGCGTGATGCATTCACCGCAGAAAACCTCACGTTTCGGTATGCTGGCCGAGCACCAGCGATGACCGGTCACGGTTTGGGGATTTGTGTCCAGGAAGAGAAAGTGCGTGTCGCTGCACTGCGATCCTTGCGATGCATTTAAAACCCCTACGGCGAATTTCGCTGACTTGTGGCCGCGTAGGACTCGTTTCGTCCTGTGTGAGCCGGTTCCCGCGAGCCAGAACCGTCCACAACAAAAGGTAAATTGCTCTAACAGAACCTGCGTGAGCCGCGACGTTCCGTTAAGGGTTCTTAGTCGAATGCCGCGTGAAAATACTTCTACCACTGGTCGAAGCTACACCCCGATAACGACTGCGCTGCATTGGCCCATGCGAGTGACGCTGGTCTTCAGAAAGATCTTGTTGCCCGTGGGCAGGTGTTCGCCAGAGACGACGTTGAGGTCACTGCCTTCGTCGCCAGCGGCGAAGTTCAGCGTCTTCGGGATGACACCATTCTTCAGGCCCATCAGCGAAAATGCGATCTCAGTCAGCGTTGATCCGCTGCCCGCGCTGCCCAGGTAGCTCTTGGCTGCGGTCACCGGGACGCTGCTGCCAACCATAGCCTGCAGTGCGCGAGCTTCGTAAGCATCGCGAATCAGGTTGCCCGACGCACAGGCGTTCACATGGCCGAGCTGTTCTGCGGTGATGCCGGCGTTTTTCAAAGCGATTCGAATGGCTGTTTCGATCGCCGTTTGTTCCCCGGTTTTGTCGTCCAGATAACAACTGGATCCGGCCCCCAGAATCGAACCGTAGATTCTTGCTCCTCGAGCTTCCGCGTGAGCTCGCGATTCGAGCACCAGACTGCACGATGCTTCAGCGATCACTTCCCCCCTGCGACTGCGGTCGAATGGACGGCAGCGCTGCTCGGCCGGTCCGTCTGCGAGTGTATCCCAGTGGCTGTGATGAGCCGACTTCACGGAATTCAGCTTTGTTCCGGTGGTTCCAGTCACCATCACGTCAGCGCGACCACGACGAATGATGCCCACGGCTTCTGAAATTGCCAGGTTTCCAGACGCTTCATCCTGGACCAGCGAGTTGTTCGGCCCCCGCGCATCGATGGCGATCCCAATATGGCAGGCTGGCATGTTAGGAAGATATTTCAGCAGCCACTTCGGTTCCATACCCTCAAATCGATTACCACCGCTCAGTCCCCAGGTGTCGTAGTCAAAGGTCTTTGAATCCGCAGCACACGCTCGAGCAGCGTCGATCATCACTTCCGGCGGGCTGTTCATCAGATTGGCGCCGAATTCCACGCCGATTCGTTCGGGGGGCACAGAACCAGGGGAAATGCCGGAATTTTCCAGGGCCTGAAGCGCTGAAGCGACCCCCAACTGGATCTCACGACACATCACGTTGACCTGTTTTCGGACGGCCTTCAAGTGACCCTTCTTGACTGATGCGTCCGAAAAGTCCCGCACTTCGCCGCCGATGGAACCCGGAGTGGCAACATACGAGATCTCTTCCGTCCTGCGAAAACCGCACTGCCCGGCAGCTATGTTTTCCCAGAAGGTTTGAAGGTCAGTACCGATGGGCGACATCACACCGATGCCGGTGATGACAACGTCGCCGGAAAGAGAAGTGGACATGCTGGTCAAAACTCGCTGAAGAACTATCTTAAGGGGTAGTAGGCAAACAATCGTCCGTGAGTGCGCGCAGCATCAAGGCGGTGTGCGATTCACAATTTACCCAGCCAATTAGCTGAATGACGTCGGAACCGGGAATTTTTCCAGTGACAAACTAAAAGTGGCGTTTATTGGGTAGTTTGGGAGAGAAAGAACCGTCAGATGGTGCGCTGATGAGCCAGAATATGGCTATCTTTGGACGATTAATACGACCTTCGCCTTACACAAGGCTCCAGAATTCTCCGCCCCGGGTCTTGCCACAATCACGCTGAGGAAACGAATTTTCCGCAGCGTCCCATTTCAGCCCGCGAGGCCAGCAGTTGAACGTTTCAGGCCGGTGCGACCTCGGTATTCAGGCATTTGTCGATTTGCCGGACTGCCTGCCGAAGCCGTTGACTGTTTTCTACGATCGCCATACGAAGAAAGCCTTCACCATCGTCGCCAAATCCGCGTCCAGGGCTGACCGCGACGCCACCTTCGTTCAGTAGTTTCATCGCGAATTCAATCGAACCCATGTGCTTCCATTCGTCGGGCATGTCAGCCCAGACGAACATTCCGGCTTTGGGAGGCGTGATGTTCCAGCCCAATCGGGTCAGGCCTTCGCACAAAACGTCACGACGGCTTTGGTACTCTTTTGTGATGCTCTCAACGGCAGCATCGCAGTGTCGCATCGCCACGATCGCCCCAATCTGAATGGGCTGAAAAATCCCGTAGTCGTAGTAGCCCTTGATCGTTGCCAGCGCACGAACCATTTCTTTGTTGCCACAGCAGAAACCGATTCGCCAGCCGGCCATGCTGTAGCTTTTGCTCATGGAAGTCATTTCTACGCCGACATCAATAGCTCCGGGAGTTGCCAAAAAGCTGGGAGCCACGTACCCGTCGTAGCAGATGTCAGCGTAAGCAAAGTCGCTGATGACCAGAAAGTTGTGTTTCTTGGCGAGCTTCACGAGATCGACATAGAAGTCGCTCTCAATGACGGTGGCCGTCGGGTTATGAGGAAAGTTGACGACCACGACTTTGGGTTTTGGGACCATGTTCTCGCACGTGTAAGCGATGTTCTGCAGGAACTTGTTTGGATCCCGGGTGTCGAGCGTGATGACGTTTCCTGATGCCAGCATGACCGCATACACGTGCACCGGAAAGTACGGCGACGGCACGATCGCCGTATCGCCGGGGCCCATTAACGCCAGGCACATATGACTGAAGCCTTCTTTCGACCCAATACAGGCCAGCACTTCGTCATCGTGATTCAGGCGAACGCCGTAGCGTTTTAAGTAGCGAGCCGACACTTCTTTGCGAAGATTGCCGATGCCATTGCTGACGGAATAACGGTGATTGCGCGAATCCGCCAGCGCTTCTTCAATCTTCTGTGTGATCAAAGGATCCGGTGGGTCCGTGGGATTGCCCATGCCCAGGTCGATCACATCGACTCCAGCCACCCGCAGCTGGTATTTTCGCTTGTTAATCGCCCCAAACATGTAGGGTGGGAGTCGTTTGACCCGCTCGGCAACGGGGATGTTGAATGGGGTGTCTTCGAACAGAACTTCAGATTCGCTGCGCATGGCGAGATTCCCGTTGATTGAGCAATTTTGAGTATTCTAACGAGCTATCGGCCATCCGGCGAGACCCGGACAAGCCAGTTTTGTGAAGCCAAGCGCGAGTTACCGACTGGCAGTTGCGAAGTTGATCATTCCGCAGCACGAAACGACACGGCAATTGAGATGCAGGACTCAGAATTATGCTTCTTGGGAAAGACTTCGTAAGGCTTCACACACTCGTATCGTCTACAGCGTATTACGCTGACTTGTGGCCGCGGCGAACGGTTTTCGACAGCAAATCGCCTGCTCCCACGAGCCCGATGCATCTACATGTTTAGGTAAACGGCTCTAAGCACAGGATCTGCTATTGTAAGCGAGCCCTGGACACTCGACAGACATCAAAAAATGAATGACAAACACTGGTATTTGAAGCAATCTAGCGTGTTTGCTCAGCTGGCTCCTGAGCAGATTGCCGCCATCGAACCCAGCTGTTTTTGCCGAGAATTCGCTCGTGGCGAGACAATTTACCTGCCCAGCGACATGGGCGACTCGGCTCTTCTGCTGGCCCGGGGCAGGGTGCGGATTTATCATCTCACAAGCGACGGCAAGCAAGCGATTCTGGGCTTCGTGGAGACTGGAGAGCTGTTCGGCGAACTCAGCGCTTTTGACGGAAGTCGACGTGATGAGTATGCGGAAACGGCGGAAAAAAGTCTCGTTGTCATGCTGCCGCGGCATGTGATGCAACGACTGATGGCCGAGAATCCCAGTGTTTCGATGAAGCTCACTCGGCTTTTCGGGCTGCGACTGCGGCGGGTCGAACGGCGGCTGAAGTCGCTGCTGTTCCGATCCAGCCGTGAACGCCTGGTGCATTTGTTGCTGGAGCTGGCGGAACGGTACGGCCAATCTGTTGCGGATGGGGTGATGATTTCTCAGAAGATCTCTCATCAGGACATGGCGAGCATTATCGGTGCAACGCGCGAAACCGTCACGATCACGCTCGGCGAATTACAGGCTGAAGGTATTCTCGATGTTACACGCCGCACGATGACGCTCAGGAATATGGACAGTCTGGCAGGCGCAATCGGCTTCGGCACGTTACAGCCAGCCTTTGGGCTTTGAATTTGGTGCGTTGAATCACGAATCCACCATAAAATAATCACTGCGGGCCAGATAACGTGAATCCGATTACAGACGCTGCTTCAGTACCTGCTCATGATGAGCATCAGACACAACACAGGCAAAGCTGATTACGATCATTAAACCAGACGGGTGATTGGGTATTGGAATGACAACAGACCAAAAGTGGCAACCATGCCAGCCAGGGACGATCCAAAACATCGTCCAGCAGCAAAAACAGAATGAACGCCGCGAAACAATGACCCGTCGCGCGGTGTTTTCAACGTTCCTGTTTGCATGCGCTGGAGTCACCTACTCGCTGCTAAAACACACGGCCTCGCAACAGACGCCGCTCACTTGCGGACAGACAATGGCGTTGGCCAGGCAATATGTGTTGGACAAACTGAATCCGCAGCAGGTTTCCCAGGTCGATGTTCACCTGGCGAAATGCCCAAAGTGTAAAGATCTGATCGCCAGGGTCAGCGAATCGATTCAGGCCTGACTTGTAGGACCGTGCAAGTGGCGAGTGACAGTTCCGCGCCAACGAAGTAGACTGTCGAACATCAGTCCTTCACGATGGTAGCCCGGCGATATGGAACTTCGAGACTTCGCAGAACAGGTCCTGCTGTCAGACTCTCTTGCGATCAAGACGCTGCGTCCTGCGACGCCGTTAACCGACACAGTTCCGGGCGTCGCTGAGCGTGTCGCGATGCCCGCCCGACCCGCGAATCTGCCGTTTGCAAAACGGCGAACCGCTCCGCCAATGCCGAAGGGGCAAGCGTTCGCAGATCCCGCTAAGCGAGCGATCGCTCATCACATCATGGCCAATCACGAATTGCAGGCCCTGGAAGTCATGGCCATGATCCTGCTGGCGTTCCCCGATGCACCCACAGACTTTCGCATTGGCCTGGCGGAAATCATGTTCGATGAACAACGCCACACAAAAATGCACGTGCAGCGTGCCGGGGAACTGGGACTGATCTTCGGTGATCTGCCGGTCAACGGTTACATCTGGACAAAGGCGACCGAGTACAAATCTGTGCTGGCTTACATTGCCGGACTGCCGCTGGTGTTTGAAGGCGCGAATCTGGATCACACGGTGGAGTTCGAAGGTTACTTTCGCCAACACAACGACAAACGCAGTGCCGCGATTATGCGAGCGATTCACAAAGAAGAAATTCGCCACGTGCAGTTCGGCATGAGATGGCTGCGGGAGCTGAAGGATCCAGCGTTGACGGACTTCGAAGCCTGGGAACAGGCGCTGACGTGGCCGATTCGCCCGTCAACCGCCAGAGGGGATACGTTGCAGAAGGCAGCCCGTCTGGCGGCGGGCATGACGGCCGATTTTGTCGAGAATCTGGCGGCCTGGCGGGACGAGCCACAGGGCTAACGCGGCTAACGTCGGCTAGAGAAATTTACGTTTTGTTGTGGACGGTTCGGGCTTGTGGGAACCGTCCCACATAGTACGAACCGCGTCCTCCGCGGCCATGAGTCAGCGAAGTTCGCTGTAACGACCGCTGTAGACGTACCGGAACACGGAAGTTCATTCGATCAACTGAGTTGCCCACAGCTGTTGCGCGGAGTGCAATTCGAATTGCTGAGCCTTGAAGAAGCTTTGGGCCGCGGAATTTTCTGCGGCAACAAAAGACGTCAGCCAGGCGGAGTTCTTCCGGCAAAATGACGCTGTCGCAGCGCGAAGCAAGTCGCAACCAATGCCACGCCGCCGAAATCCGGAGTGGATACCGAAGTACTCCACGATCACGGATTCGTCCGCAGTTAGGTCGGATTGGCTCAAGACAGCGACACCAACCGGTTGTCGATCAAACATCGCCACCGTCACATGAACATTGGCGTCAAACAGACTCCACATCGCCTGCAACTGCACGGCTGTCGGCGCTGGAAGCCGCGGGAGGTCAGCCGATTGCCTGATTATGTTTTCGAGCAGATCGTTGAAGGCTGCTTGAGAAAACGGACGCGTTGTCTGCGGTGGCACCGAAGAGCTATGCCAAAATGTTGCCGCTGTGTTGGTCGTTTCGTGCAGAGCGGTCCACGCACAGCGGAATTCCTGAATAAATTCGACTGCGTGAAATCCGGCACTCTCGAAACACGGTTGCACCCAATCGTCCGTTTCAGGGGGTGAGAAAACGTATCCGTACCGAAGCCGCAGGTTTCGTACAGCTTCCCTCGCATCTCTCAGGATGCAGTCGACTCCCTGCGCGGTGCTTTCCGCCAACGACTTCGAAAAGAGGACGGATAGTGTGCCGTCCGGAACCTGCTGGACAACAGCTTCCGCGAGAATGTTGCCGGACGAGACAACAGTGACACGTGCGCCACAGGCGGAGGACGTAATTCCTGGCCATGCGCTGTGCCAACCACACTCTGCGGCGGACAACAGTTCTCGCTTCAATTCCACGCAACAGATGTCCTGAAAGCGGGCCAATATGTGAGCGGCTCCTTGATATTGGCGGAACGGCGCTGCCCCTGGTCCGGCTGACGTGCTACGGAAGGCGGCAGCAGTGCGGGCTGCATGGTCCTGCTGATGGTGGCGGACAGGACGGACCCGCTATTGGCAATGCACTGCCGGAAGAACCTCGAGCTGCCGCAACGCTCATCAGTTTTTCCAGTTTGTGTGACTGGCATGCGGGACACTCGGGTTTTTCTTTCAAACCGACGAGTAGTTCAAATTCCCGGTCGCAGTCTTCACAGTGAAATTCAAATAGCGGCATTTCAAAAATCTCCGGCCAGCAAGGCTTCAATCACTCAATTTTCCGGGGCGAAGCTCGTCAACAGCTTCGGTCCTCCAACCACTACAGCGAATTTCGCTGACTTGTGGCCGCGGAGGACGCGTTTCGTCCTGCGTGAGCCGGTTCGCGCGAGCCAGCACCGTTCACACCAATAAGTAAACTGCTCTAGTCCTGATCGTACCAGCCTTTCATCGTTTCTAAAGTCTCATCGCGTTCTTCTCGATTAGCAAACAGAGAATCGTCGGCATCCAGCCGTATTTCGTATTTCCCCTCGACATCACAGGTGTCGTTGCCGCAGAAGTGCGGAACGTCTGACACCCAGACAATACGAGCCAGGGGGACATGTTTGTCGTCGATCAAGGTGAAAATTTCGGACAATGAATTTCTCCGCAGTAGCAGCTGTCAAAAGTGTAGACGGGGCTTTTTGTGAGGTTAGGCAAATAACCACGATCCTCGGCGGTATTCTTGCAGCGAACGCCATTTCCGGCAAGTATTTCTGAGGTGGTAAAGATCCACTTTCGGGGCGATGACGCGATTGTCTTCCGTTACTCCTGTTTCTGGTTCCCTTCACTGGGCGCGCTCCGGGTCGCAAATCGCCGCGGGTGACTTCAGCCCTCGCCCGAGCCTTTTCGGACTCCCATTCCTGGCGACATCCGGCATGTTGATCACCATGAGCCTGTTGGCCTTCGCTGGGCTTTACGCAGCTCTGGAAATCGTTCACACTGCACCCGCAACAATCAGAAACTGAGGGAACGCAGCGGGCATGGAGATACTTCGCCATGAATCGACTTATAGTGGTACCGCTGATTGTGTTCCATCTCTGTGTTTTGCAGAGCACCGTCGTCGCGGATGACAACTGGCCGCAGTTTCGTGGTACCAGGGCAGCGGGCATTGGTACCGGAAATCCGCCGATCAAATGGGACGTGGAAGCAGGCACCAACATCGCCTGGAAGACTCCCCTCCCCGGGCTGGGACATTCTTCACCGATTGTCTGGGGCAATTTCGTATTCCTGACCACCGCTGTGAATTCGGAAACAGAAACGCCGTCCCTGGAAACCGGATGGCTGGGCGGATCCGGAAAGTCAGCTCCTGATCAGGGCGACTGGACGTGGCTGGTGATCTGCCTGGAACTCTCCTCCGGAAAACTTCTGTGGACGAAAGATGCGCTGGCGGGCCAGCCACAGGTAAAGCGACACCTGAAAGCGAGTCATGCAAACTGCACGCCAGCGACCGATGGCCGACATGTTGTTGCGTTCTTCGGTTCTGAAGGTCTGCACTGCTTCGACGTCACCGGAAAGTTTCTGTGGCGGAAAGATCTCGGGCGACTGCACTCCGGACCATACGACGAAAAACTGTTGGAATGGGGGTTCGCCAGTTCCCCGATCATTCATGACGGGAAAGTGATTGTTCAGTGCGACTGTCTGAATACGGCGTTCGTCTCAATTATTGATATCGCGACCGGCGAGGAAATCAGTCGCATTGATCGAGAAGGTGAGGTTGCGACGTGGTCCACGCCGCAGGTCATAACAACGAACGCTGGCGAACAACTCGTCTGCAACGGCTATCGGAAGATCGCAGGCTACAATCTGCTGAACGGAAAGCTGTTATGGCATCTCCACGGTGGTGGAGACGTTCCGGTTCCGACACCATTGTTCGACGGCGGTTTGATCTACATCACAAACGGCCATGGCAACTCGCCAATTTATGTTGTCGAGCCCTCGGCAACAGGAGACCTGACCCCCAAATCGAACAAGCCAGCCTCCGGTTTGAAATGGTTCCGACAGACGGACGGAGCTTACATGCCTACGCCGCTGGTGAAGGATGGATTGTTGTATGTTGGCAACGACAACGGCCGGCTGACAGTCTGCGATGCACAGACTGGTGAAGTGATGTACCGACAACGAGTTGGGTCGGGTAGCCGCGTCTATTCGGCATCGGCTGTGGCCGCCGGTGGACATTTGTATTATTGCAGCGAACGAGGTGAAGTGACGGTCGTCAAAGAGGGCCGCACGTTTCAGGCAGCGGCTCAAAACGAGATGCGCGAAGTCATCATGGCCTCTCCCGCATTGAGTGGCGATCGCCTGGTGATCCGCACAATCAGCCAGGTTATCTGCATCCGCCCTGACGGCCCAGCGGCCCCGTAAATTCAAGGCGACCTCCGGCAACAGCCCCGGCTGGCGACTATGCGGATGATTTCATCTGTGCGTTCCAGAACCACAATGACGCCGTGCGTTTTCAAGCCGTGTTGGTCAAACGTTTAGCCCGCTTTGGATTGAGTCTCGCCGAGGAGAAGAGTTCGCTGTTACGGTTTGGCCGGTTCGCCGAGCGGGATTGCCGCGAGATGAACGAAGGCAAACCAGGCGTGTTCGACTTCCTCGGATTCACGCACTACTGCGGCCACAGTCGGGCTGGCAGGTACAAACTGAAAAGGAAGACCAGCAAGAAGAAGCTTCGGCAGAAACTGCAAGCAATGAAGGATTGGTTACGCTCGAACCTGTCAACTCCGAGCGAGCAGGTCTGGCAAACGCTCAACCGCAAGTTGCGTGGACACTATCAATATTATGGTGTCAGCGACAACTGGGATTACCTGTTGTCGTACCGCGATAAAGTGATTGAACTTGTCAGCCGCTGGATCAGTCGGCGAAGTCAGCGTTCGATGAGCAAGACCGACTTCTACAAGCAGTTTCTTCCGGGGCACCCGCTGGTTCGCCCTCAACGTTTAACCAACCTGTTTGCCAACTGAAAGCCACGACGATGCGAGAAACAAGGGACAAGTGTTGGTGGGGAGCCGGGTACGTTAACCACGTCCGCCCGGTTCTGAGAGGGTGCGGAAGTTCAATCGCGTACGGTTGTAATATTGTGACACCACAACGGGAAACCAGTGGCAACAGGGAACACAAACCTCAACCTAACCAACAGAGACTCCAATCTACTCGCCCAGGTTGAGGCCCCGGTCGAACCGATTGAGCAAGTCCCGGCTGCCGTTTCTGAAATCCCGGATATTGACGTACCTGTCGCCACCGAACCTGCGGCAATTCTGGACGTTCCCACCCAGCCGCCGGAACCAGAATCACAGCAGCCCGCACCTCAGATTGCTGCAGCACCAGAACCAGATCCCGTAGCTCCATCAGCTCCATTGCCAGCGAAAATACATCAACCTGTTGCACCGGGCCAGGCGTTGTCCACGCCGGAGTTTTGTCCTCCAAAAATCAACACGCCCGTCATTCCTCGCACGAAACTCGAAAACCAAATTCAAACCACCGCCGACAACGAGACCCCTGAATCCCTGGAAAATACGGCGTTGAATCCTGAGACCGCGTTGCTGCTGATCACGCTGTGCAAGAACGAGCGGACCACATTGCGAAGGTATTTCCGCAAGCATGACATTGTTCGCCGAGCTGCCACGACAACAGAAAACGCACTGGTGCTGGCTTCAACCATTAAACCCGTTGCGATTTTGGTAGCGGGTACTCAAATGCACTCGGAAGATCTTGCGACGCTGCTGGAAGACCTGGAAGATATCAGCGAAGCTCCCACACTCACCTTAGCTTCAGAACTTCAGGCAAGTCGTTTGGCCGTACTGGGCCTTTCGACACAATTGCTGAATTACCCCGTTTCGCCTGGAGAAATTCGACGGACGCTCGGCGCCATGCTGTTCGGCGGAACGACGGCTCCTGTCGATTTCAACGGATAGAACTTACGACCTGAAATATCGTTCCTGCTAATCACCAAAGTCTGCCCTATGAAACGCGTCTCTCGATTATCGTACCGTTTAATTTTCGCGATGTTGCTTTGTAGCACATCGATACCTGGTTGCTCAGGTGGCAAAGACACCCCGGACGTCACCTTCGAACGCGGACGGATGCTGGGAGATCGCGGACAGTTTGAAGACGCGATCCCACTGTATAATCTGGCCCTGGAAAGCCTGCCTGATCGCGCCGTGATCTATTACGAACGCGGCCGCGCCTACGAAGGGCTTGGGTTGTTGGAAAAAGCGGTCGAAGATTACACAACCTGTCTGCATAAAGAGCCTGGCTTTCTGCAGGCACTGAATAACAAGGGAGTGGTGCTCGCCAAACTGGAACGGTTCCAGGAAGCTGCCCACGAATTTGGGTTGCTGATTGCGGAGCAACCGGAAGATGTTCTGGCGTTGAGAAACCGAGGGTTGTGCTTTCACGACCAGGCGGAATTCGACCAGGCGCTGGCTGATTATGACAAGGCACTCGGCATTGCGCCGAATGATACGGAGACGTGGTTTCAGCGTGGCAATGTGTTTCTTGAGCAAGAAAAGTTTACCGAGGCGATCACGAATTACGACAAAGCGATTGAGCACGATGTGAAGTATGCCAAGGCCTGGATGAACCGTGGTGTGGCGAGGTATGGTCTGAATCAGCGCGAAGCGGCACTAAAGGACCTTGAGCAGGCGCAGCTGCTGGACGACAGTATTGTCCTGCCGGGCATTGACTGGCTGTCGACGGGTGACGCCACAACGGCCGCGAAGCCGGTTTATCCGGAAGCCGCGTCGAATGCCAATTGGACGGAAGTCCTGAACGTGGCGATGACGGCGCTTTCCGAAAAAGGGGTGCAGAACGTCCGCCTGAATTCCGCTTCTGCGATTCCTGAACAACTCTGTGGCAGCTTGACCGGCACTGCCGGAGACCGATCTGTGGTCGCTTATTTTGGCGTCCAGGCCGATGGAGCTTCGAACATCACTTTGCCGGCGATCACCGATACAGACGATCGTTTCCGGGTACTGGTTATCATCAAAGGATCTGACGCGGGCGAGTTCCGTGTCGACAGCTTCGTGGAAAACTGGGATCCGTCGACCGAGGAGATCGCCCCAACCACAATCTCGGTCAAGGTCAAGTAAGGCGCAGAACCGTCTACGAGAAACCGGGTGACAACTGAACCGATTGAGACGACGGCGTCTACAGCGTATTACGCTGATTTGTGGCCGCGAGGAACACATTTCGATTAAAGAACGCCTACTCCCGGGAGCGAGTACCGTGCACAACAATTAGTAAACTGCTGAAAGTTAATCCGCGTTGACGACTTCAGAGACTTCGCTGCTGACTGTTGCCATATGCCAGGCACCGAAGAACACTGGCACC
>CALFOL010000591.1 GCA_937919915.1 uncultured Planctomycetaceae bacterium | reverse complement strand
AGCCAGAACCGTCGCGCGCCGCAGAACGCCCAGTTCCCGCGCCGACCTGCAATTTTCCAAGCGAAAACCGAGCCCACACGCCAGCAACGTCTTCAAGTTGGGGTTAGAGCGGCTTAGAGCCTCGTCGATCGACTGCGGCTGAAAGCCTCAGTCACGGAAATTGCTATTGTGCCGGAATCGTCAATGGGAGCTGGGCTGCTGGCTGGGCTTCCAGGGGCTGAGGAGCTGCGAAGATTCGGACGCCCGGAGTTTCTTCTTCGACGGCAATTGGTGCTCCGATTTCCTTAGCCGTGCCTTGTTTGATCTGCTGACCAGCGCCAACGACGTTGGGATCGTGGATGCCTGTGTTGTCCGATGCTTCAATTGGTGGTGCCTGTTGATCGTTTGGCTGGGCAGCATCTCCCGTTCTGTCGTTGATAATTTGTTGAAACGCATCAACGATGACCTGTTGCATTCCCTTCTGTAATGCTTCGTTGATTAATTCGCGTGCTGTGCCGGTGTAGCCCTGCAACTGCTGAAAACCAGCCACTAATAAGAGTCGGTCGGTGGAATTCGGTCGCTGCTGTAGCCACTGCCAGAGTGATTCGTTCTGCAATGCCGCATCGGTGGCGAATTTGTTGCCATACAACTGCTCGCCCGGAATCCATGAATTCGTAGGGTCATCGGGCAGCAGCATCGCCATTTTTAAGCTGCGAGCGGCTTCGTCGAACTGTTGCAGACTGACTTCTGCCCACGCTTTTCGAATCCATGGAGCTCGACGTTGCGGAGCAGTCTTTGCAGAGGCTTCGTACAGAGTTACCGCAGCAGCAAACTTCTGCTGACGAAACTCACTGTCACCGGATGTCTGATATCGCAGGCTGCGTATTCGTTCGACAGTGCCAACCTGCGCGCCGTCACCGATGGGCGGCTGCGCCTGGAATTCGTTGATCAGTGGACGTTCGTCGGCCACGATCTTTTTAGAGTAAGTTTGCCCAACTACTTCAGGAACGGCCGGCAGGCTGTTGTGGGGCAGAGAAGGGACGGCAGCCTGGACATTCGGCTGTGGAAACGGCGCTGGGGCCAGAGAGTACGTGTTGCCACTTCCGCCAAACGGAATGACGATTGGTGGAGTCACGATGCCAACGTATGGTTGATAGCCGTTCGAATGACGCAGCGGCAGTCCATTCTGAAGTCTTACCCGATCGTAGGGGCTGAGTCCGCCATAGTTATTGTAGCCGTATCCTGGAGCTCCGTAGATCACAGGCCCACCGTAGTTTCCATACTGCTGTGGATAGTTGTACGGTGAATAATGAATGATCGAAGGCGGAACGGTGTAGTGGGTCGATCCGTGATGATGCGAAGAATGGTTCTGGTAGGTTGACGAGGTTCGACTATTGGAATTCGGTGGATGCAGAGTCCAGTCAGAACTCGAAGGCTGGCCCGGAATTCCCCAGCGAGTCCCCGACGTTCGTCCGAGCGAAAATCCGCCTGTGGCGGTACTTTGACGAGGCGGATTCGCAGAAGCTGCAGCACGTGAATTTGAAAAGACGCGCTGCGCGTTTGCAGAGTGATCGTTCGTTGCGATCAGTGGCAATGCAATGCAGAGCGCGAGTTTGATAAAGCGATCCATGACGTCAGTCCGTGTGGGCGTGCTCGAATAGGTAAAACCACGTTCATTATCGGGCTCTGGATTCCGAAGTACAATCAGAAACCTGCGATCCTGCGAGTTTGCGGCACGCCAGGCAGAATCCTGGGCAGGGAAGACGTTCTGGTGTGTTGTGTGCCATCGTCACAAATCGAGGTGAAGGGATATCCCTCCGTTTGGCAACCACGAAGGACTCTGAGCCACGAAACCCGTAGTTTCATGAAAACGATTCCGAACCGGGATTCGTGGATCATTCTTAGCCGACCCAGATCGCGGCAGCTTCCGACCGCTGCCGAACCGCCGACCGCTGCCTGTTACGGCTGGTAGGCCGTCGTCATCTCTTTCAGCACCACCTTCAGCAGAGCCTCCTCAGCAATCTCGCCCGTGTGTCGGAAGACGACTTTTCCGTCGGGAGCAATAAGAACGGTGTGAGGCTGCGGGCCTTCCCATTCCGGATCCAGCGATTCAGCCAAGGCATCCAGACTGGCGTCTATGTACAGGTAGTTGTTCGACTTACGGCCTTCTGCTTCCAGCGTGGGTTTCAGCCGTTGAGGCAGGGCGGCGCGCTGCTTGTCGAGAAACTTCAGAGCTTTCTGACGGTCTTCCGGCAGATCCGTCGTGATGGTAATGAGTTCGAACGGTCGAAGTCCCATGCGGCGGGAGACACGAATCAACCCCGGAAACTCAGCAACACACGGTGCGCAACTTGTGGACCAGACATTGAAGAGTCGATACTTTTCGGTCTTGTTCTTCGCGAGTTCAGCGATGCCTGCGGCGTTGATGTCTTCCAGAGTGACGTCCGCACTTTGCCAGGCTTCGTTGTCCTTTTGGACGAGAGAAATTTTCTCACGCCATTTGGTGGAACACCCGAAAGACCGGGTGACTGGTACGGGCACAGGCTGATCCGCCAGCATCGCCAGAATAGCATCGCGCGTGTCCTGCTTTTTCACTGTCGCAGGATCAGGGTAGCGAGAATCGTCAAAGCGACCCTGATATCGCAGTTTGCGATTCTGGTCGAACAGAAAAACGTGCGGTGTTGCCAGGCAACCGTACTTCTTCGCTGTTGCCTGAGTTTCTCCATCGTAGAGATACGGAAAGGTAAAACCTTCGTCTTTGGCATATGGCTTCATGTCTTCGAAGCTGTCGTCGTATGGGGAATAGCCAAGTTCGTCGATACGCAACCCGTCGCCGGAATTGGGATTGATGGCGACAACCGCAATACTCTGCCCTTCCAGTTCCTTCAGCAGCGTTATCAGTCGTGGATCATGAGCGTGACAGACAGGGCAGTGGTTCGACGTGAAGTATACCATCAGCACTTTGGCATCCTTGAAGTCCGCCAGAACCCAGTCGCGATCATCGATGCCAGGCAACTTGAAGTCGGGAGCCGCATCGCCAATCTTCAAACGTTGAAAATCCGGTGGATCTTCAGCTGCAAGCGGCACAGTTAGCCAAAACACAATCGTTATGACTGCACAGATATTTCTCGCCATCGATAGTCCCCTGAAAAGGTATTGCATGGTGCGAAGAGCCGAGCAAAAGCGACGGTCTTTATGGCTGGCCAACGTCACTTGATTGCCATGAAACGCACGCACACAGGATTGGGCACCTTCACGCTGGTGCTGGTTGGCGTCAGTTCGCCCGTGCTTTGATCGATGCGAAACACAATGACGTTTCCGCCGGACTGGTTCGCCACCAGCATGTATTGCCCGGTCGGTTCAATGGCAAAGTTTCGTGGTGTCTTAACTCCTGTGCTCTGGTGTCCGACCGCCGTCAGCTTCCGAGTCTTAGGATCGAGCGAGAAGATCGCGATCGAGTTATACGGGTCGCGATTGGAAACGTACACGAACTTGCCGGACGGATGTACGACGGTCTCTGCCGTGCTGCCACCTTTGCGTTCGACATCCCTGGGCAAGGTCGACAGTACTTGCGTTTGTGTCAGAGTGCCTTTGTCCGCGTCATAGTCACAGGCCATAACGGTCAGGTCAGACTCACCGTTGATGTACGCTGTCTTTCCATCTGGATGCCAGGCGAAATGTCGCGGTCCGGCTCCTTTGGGTGTGTCGAATGCTCCGTGCGCAGTCAACGTCCCTTTGGCGGCGTCGAAGGCGTAGATGATCACCTTGTCCAGTCCGAGGTCACAGCACAGCGCAAACCTGTTCGCGGGATCGACGTGAATTGAATGTCCGTTTATTCGCTTGCCCACATGCTGTTGGAACGACGAGGCCTTATCCAGAGTGCCATCGGCTTTGATGGGAATACAAATACAACTGCCGCCGGAATAGTTGGCGGCGAGAACATTTTTCCCCGTCGGATCAACGATTAGATGACATGGAGCGGCTCCCTGTGATGGTTGCGAGTTCAGCACTGTCAGGTTGCCCGTCTTGTGGTCGATAGCCAGCGCGCTGACGGATGCATCCCTTTCATTAACGGCGTATAGATATTTCCCGTTCGGATGAAAGGCCAGAAATGACGGACTGCTGGTCTCCCCCGCGAGTGTCGGCTCGGACAACGAACCATCTTCGAGGTTCAGTTCGCACTGATAGACGCCTTTGCTGACGTCGTCGGTGTACGTGCCGAAATAGACACGATATTTTTCCTGCGCGTGAGCGGAAGTCAGCATGGCGGCACACACTAAAACGGTAAGAGAAACTCGGAATCTCATAAAAGTCCTTTGCTAATGGAGAAGGAGGAGGGAGGCAGCGTGAAAAGTATCTGCGAACGCAACCGAAAAATCTAACGAAGCAGTGCCAATATCTTCTGCTTCTCCCCACGGACGAATTCATGGGTGCATTCCTGGGATTGTCACGCCATCCGTGGAAAAACAGGAGTGGCCAAGCCGTGCCGAATCGACGAAGGATCCCACTCAGCCATGGGACGTGCATCCATTGGACGAACGTGGTCACGGTGCCGGACAGTTCTATCACGGTCTGGGAGTTGGCGATTTGAACGGCGACGGACGCAACGATGTGAGCAGTTGACTTATTGTTGTGAACGGTACTCGCTCGCGCGATCAGGCTGTTTTCGATCGAAACGCGTACCCCCCGGCTACAAGTCAGCGTAATACGCTGTAAACAGAATTCTGAAGGGGCTATCGCTCACAAGCTTGTGACTGCGACGTTTCAGGTCTCCAGCACATTCAACGTCGTCGTTATCGGAAAGTGGTCGCTATAACCCGATCGGTTTTCCAGATCGAATTCCCGCGGGCGGCCTTTCCGAGTCATCATGATCTCCGGTCGGAAGATCCCAACTTCTGGAATACCAGGCGTTGACTGTTTTCCCTGCAGCCCCTGCAACCCGAAGAATAACCCGCGCGACAGCATGAACTGATCCAGCATCGTCATCGTCTGAGTTCCGCGGGAATAGTAATGCGTACCCTGATCAGGTTCGGCCATCAGTGACCACATCGGATTAAACAGCCACGCCGACTTTGACGCATAAGAACGATACGACGGCAGGCAACCGCGAGCGAACTTGATCGGTTCTTCCAGGTGATCCGTCGTAAAGCCGGCTCCCAGAGTCTCCAGCACGCTGCGATCCCACGGTTCGTCATTCAGGTCTCCCATGATCAGGACGTTGCGATCCCAGGCATCGTTGAGCTTATCCAGTGACGCGTCGTCGTCCTTCAGTTGCAGGTAATCCTTACGAGACAGTTTGACGTTTTCGTCCAGCAGTCGCCCACAGTGGCTGGCAACAGTCATTCGGAACGGTTCTGTTTCCAGTCGCCCCAGACTGCGAGATGGCCAGTGATTCACCATCACCACCAGATCTGAGTTATTGGCTTTAACCTTCAAATGGACTTCAAAGATATCTCGCGTCGGGTACCGCAGATTCACAAGATGCCCACGCGTTTTCGACTCGTCAAACTCAAAATGACTTTTCGAATAGATCAGCGACGTATCGATACCTCGAATATCAGGATGCTCAACATGAGCCAGTGCATAGTCTTCGCGACCAATCGCCTTCAGCAGGATTTCGCCGACGCGTCGATTTTCAATTTCGCAAATGCCCAGCAAGTCCGGACCCTGACCATCGAACATCAAACGCACCACTTCTGCCAGGTTGCTCACCTTGGTCTCAAAAGCGCGCCGATCCCATCCGTTCACGGGCGTGAATTCCAGATCCGCGGCCAGTTTTGATATGTCGGTATCAAACAGGTTCTGCAGATTCCAAAATGCCACGTTGATTCGTCCGACAGTCGCCGGAACAACAAAGTCGTTTAACATTTTCGCTTCGCGAGCCACTAAAAAACGCCTTCCCTGACGAATGATCATCCCGCCAATGCCAGTTCAGCTCGAAAGACGGCCAGTACTGCCCCGTATTTCAGCAGAATTGGGCAATGCACTCAAAGCCAATTCTACCCCGCAGTGGCTCGCAGGACTCCCACGCCATGCGTCTTCGGCAACGAAAACCCTTCCAGAGTTGCCTCAACTTCCAAATCAGCGTGCTGCCGGTAGGATATGCCGCTGAACGATCACGGGGTGGCACAAACATGCGTCGCCAAACCTGAAATTTGCGGCCTTCCATGACAGCCACTCAACCGGATTCAACAGCGATCACAGTCGCTCAACAAATCGCTGAACGCATTCGGATAGAAGTTCTGGATCCGTTGAAGGTCGATTTCGTCGGCAAAGACGAAGTCATCGACCTGCTTGGCGTCAGTCTGGTGGCTGGTGAGAACCTGTTTATTCTGGGACCGCCTGGCACCGCCAAAAGTGCCATCGTCCGCGGATTGGCCGCGCGTCTGGACGGGCGATACTTCAATTACCTGTTGACGTGATTTACCGAACCCAGCGAATTGTTCGGCCCATTCGATATCCGCAAACTGCGCGACGGCGAACTGCTGACAAACACCGAAGGCATGCTGCCCGAAGGTGAAATTATCTTTCTGGACGAGCTGCTCAACGCCAACAGTGCGATCCTGAACAGTCTGCTGATGGCACTTAACGAACGTGTCGTTCGCCGCGGTCGCGAAACGCGCGATCTCGGCTTCGTACTGACAGTCGGCGCCAGCAACAGGCTGCCGGAAGAAGAAGAAGAAGAAGAAGCGCTGGCCGCGTTGTTCGACCGGTTCCTGCTGCGCGTCCAGTCGAACAACGTCCCCGATGAACAACTTGGAAGTGTACTGCAGGCGGGCTGGCAACTGCAGCGCACAGAAGCTCAGCGACATCAGCCCACAGTCTCGGTTGTGGATGTGCAGAAGCTGCAGGCGTGCATTCCTGATGTCGACGTATCAGGCGTCCGTCAGCAATATCTTTCGCTCATTCATCGCCTGCGTCATGCCGGTATCGAAGTCTCCGATCGACGCGCAGTCAAATTGCAGCGACTGGCCGCCGCGAGTGCCTTGATGTGCGGCAGGACCGAAGTGCATCTGTCTGACTTATGGATTCTGAGATACATCTGGGACACCATGGAACAGGTGGAATTGCTGAATCGAATTGTCGACGAAGCCATTGCGTCCCGGAATGAGACTTCACCGGTGCAGGTCCACCCGCGTGCCAGCGGCGGCACCGCGCCGGATCCGGAACAACTCGCCCGAGATCTCGAACAAATCGCGATCGACGTCGCCGACGCGGAAGAGACATCGCAGTCATGGCTGTCGGATCGGCTCAGTATTCTGGCCGCCAGAATTGAATGGGTGCAGCTGGATGAGTCCCGAGAATTTCTGCGATCGCGCGTCACCAAAATCCGCGAGCAGTTGACCGGCACAAAGGCGGCGGATTGATGTCGCTGCTGGCGGAACAATGGGCGCTGCGGGTGCCGTTGAAAAATGTCGCTCGAGCCGGCTGCCTCAGAACCGTCCGTGGCACGGAAGCGGCGGTGGTTGGCGACGACGTCTGGTTCCGAGGTATCAACCTCGATGACGTTCTGCTGCCGACCCTGTTAGCGATTGCCGATGGTCCCGTGTTCATTCTGGTTGATGATGGTCGCCTGACTCCCGTGCGACACAGCGTGCCGACCGCTCGGCTGCCATTGGTAGAATTCGCATCCGCCGCGATTCTGCTGAATCCAGCCCTGCCGCCCGCAAAGTTACCGCAGAAAACACCGCAGTCGACGCAGCTTAAACTGGTGCGATGTGATTCCGAACGTCCGGCAGAACTCTGGTGTGGACCGACGGCCGAGTTCCGAACGTGGGCAGAAACTGCTCCGGAAATTCGGCTGCATGCATGCCGCTATGCAGTCCGCAGTGCCGAAGTGCCGCAGACGCTGGTGCGCGGAAATCCTCTGCCGCCACTCAACGGGCAGCTATTCTGGATGGCTGGCAAGGTGGCTCTTCCGCTGGGCTGGCACTGGTCTCCGACAGTCGATCAGGCAGCGATGAACGAAGTCATATTCGCAAATGTCGAACAAAGTCAGGACACAACAGACAGCACCATTGTGATTTGGTATCCGGCGATCGAACAGCACAGCGATCACATCGTAGCGATCGCCGGCACCAGCTTTATTCCGGCCACACGCAGCAGCGCACGACGCATTCCCTACCAATAGCCCCATTGTGCTGTGTTTAGGATGTAAATCCCCAGCAACAGGTTCGCGACAGCATGCATCACCACGCAAGCCGCCAGACTTTTGGTTTTGACCGCCAGCCAATACGTCAACAGTCCGTAAATCGCGGCGCCGGCATAGTCGACCGAGGCATGCGCCAGCACAAACATTGTCGTCACAACCAACAAGCTGCGGCGATGATGAGTGCCGAACGGAATCGCCCAGTAATCGCCATCCGGGTCCACCAAAATTCGCATCAGAAATCCTCGCCAGAAGATCTCTTCCACCAACGGCACGATGATCGCCAGTCGCGAGAATCTGATCGCCAGAAATACGAAGTGCGCAGCATTGCTATGCTGTTTCAAAATCGCGAGATCAAACCCTTCGCTGCGATCAGCAAAGCCGAAGTAGCCCCACCAGCCAGCGGAAAGCCGAAACGATTGAAACAGCCAGCCCGGAGCGATCCACAGCGCGATCCCTACGGTTCCACACGCTGCGCCGAGCAGCAGCCCCGACGCAGGTCGGAATTCGTAGTGTTTCCGCCAAATCCAAAGTGCGGCTCCGCAGGCGATCGTCTGCAGTGAGTACAGCCAGACCTGCGGCATCAGCCACCATTTCGAGTCCTCCGCAGCAGCCATGTCGACACCGCATGCCGTCAGCAGATCCGGCAGGGCCAGCAACAGCATGAAAATCGCAAACGGGCCTGCGTACGCCTTGGTCCTGATCGAGATGCCGCCGACTGTTGAGCTCATTGAAGATGGTGATCCTGGACACACTCAAGCACAAATATGGCCACGCCGCACAACACGAACGCTATGCCATCTCTTCACTTCCGGCAACAGCGAATTGTCCCGCTGAAGCTGCCCGCCATGCCAGCACGAATCAGCACGACGCGCCAGCGAGTGAATCCGCAGCATTTTTTCGTTCTCTCGACGACTTGTTGGCCAGTAAACAACGCAGTCTGGAAACCTGCGGCGCCCCTGCAGCAGTCACCGCCGTGTCTATGAATATCCAGCTGGCTGGGATATCATCCGGCTTTGAAATTCGTGTGTCGAACGCCGACCGTTTCTCTACGCACGAACGGAACTTAGCACCAAAGAGACAACTGTTATGGGGCTGGACAATCGTGATTACCTCCGAGACGAAGCCAAACGCTACGGCGAAGGTGGCGGCACGTTTGGTGGTGGCAGAGGATCGTTTGGCGCCGAAACCCCAGTTTGTCGCAACATTCTGATCGTCACGATTGTTGTCTTTCTGGCCCAGGTGTTCATCGTGCGCGGGTGGACTCAGGAAGAACTCGCCACTAAGCGTGATCTGAAGATTGATGGTTTACAATACGTTGTCCAACAGTTACGCGACAATTCGCCTGCAACAATTGATTCCGAAACGGAGTCCTCAAGTGTTGGTAACCTTCGCGCAGATATCGAAAGGTTGGAAAACAAGATTGTAATCCTGCAGACGGCAGAACATCTGACTCCTGAAATGCTGGACATGCGAGAGATTAAAGTCTCTATCGTGGAAAAGTGGCTTCAGATGGAAACCCCCAAAGTCATGCAAGGGCAGATCTGGAGATTGGCCACCTACGCGTTTTGCCATGAACGTCAATATCTGGGTCACATCATATTTAACATGATCGTGATGTGGATGTTTGGGCGACGGCTTGAGTCCATGTACGGTTCAAAAGAGTTTCTGTTGTTCTATATGGCCGCCGCAGTTGTCGCCGGGGCGTGTTATATGGCACTCGATCTGGTTAGCGGAACTCCTAACCCTATGTACGGAGCATCAGGGGCTGTGATGGGCCTGTTGACGCTGTACGCAGTCCACTTTCCCAGGGAGACGATTTACGTATTCTTTGTACTTCCGGTGGAAATTCGGTGGGTCGCGTTAATGTACGCGATCTACGATCTGCATCCGTTGTTATTAGAGGCTACTGGCGATCCGCTGTACGACAACACAGCCCATGCCGCTCACCTGGGCGGCATGGCATTCGGCTATCTCTACGGCACGCGTAAGTACCGACTCGGCGATTATTTTTCCGGAATAGAAACCTGGTGGAAAGCACGGCGCCGAGGATTTCGTGTCGTGTCCGCGGATAGCGCACCGGCAATCTCAAAAAAGTCTCAGAAGCTGGCAGACGAAATGGACGCCATTCTGAAAAAGATCAGCGAACAGGGCGAAGCTTCATTAACGGCCGCCGAAAGAAAAACGCTGGAACGTGTCAGCCGAGAACTCCGCGACCGCCGCGACTAGAGCAGTTTTCAATCCGTGGTCAATAAAATGAATTGCAAAGCACGGACGAAATCACAAACAGAATCCACTGCGGAAACCTGTTGACTTGCCGCGTTTCCTGCAACGCAAAGCAGACTTCCGCCCTCACTTATCCGCGGTCCTCTTTTTCCGCTTCCCACTCGTCAACCGTGTACATCACTTCGCGAGCATTCGCTCCGTTGTGTTCACCCACGATGCCGTCTTCGGCCATCCAGTCGATCATACGAGACGCGCGACCATAGCCGATGCCAAGGCAACGCTGCAGCAGCGAACAACTGCCGCGGCCTTCACGAACAACCACATCACATGCGTCGTGGTACAGATCATCATTCTGACGTGGTCCCGCTTCCTCACCCTTCTCACCAGCACCGGTGGCTCCACGAGCGACCGCTTGCTGCAGTTCCAGACTGAACTCAGGCTTTGTATTGCTGAAGAAGTCGATCACGCGGTTCATCTCATCATCGCTGATGTACGTTCCCTGAGCTCGCGTCAGACTGCTGGTGCCTGGAGCAAGATACAGCATGTCGCCACAACCCAGCAGACGTTCAGCCCCGCCTTCGTCCAGAACAACACGGCTGTCTGTCTTGCACGATACCTGAAACGAAACGCGAGCTGGCAGGTTGGACTTAATCAAACTCGTCACAACGTCCACCGTTGGCTTTTGCGTCGCCAGAATCAGATGAATGCCGACCGCTCGTGCTTTTTGAGCAAGGCGAGCGATATAGATTTCGACGTCTTTACCGATCGTCATGATCATGTCCGCCATTTCGTCGGCGATGATCACGATGTACGGCATTTTGTGAGGCACGCTTTTGGATTCCTCGTGCAGTTCGCTGATGCCCATTTTTTCCAGCACTGCTGTGCGGCCCAGCTTGTTGTACGCATCCAGATGACGGACACCAACCTGTGACAGCAGGTTGTAGCGTTCTTCCATCTTGTCAACGGCCCACGACAGCACGGCTTCCGCTTTCTTCATGTCCGTGATCACCGGGTGCATAAGATGCGGCAGATTTTTGTAGGGACTCAGCTCCACCATCTTCGGGTCGATCATCAGCATCTTGACGTCGTCCGGAGTACGTGTCATCAACAGCGACATGATCAACGTATTCAAACACACACTCTTACCCGTACCGGTACGACCAGCGATCAGCAGGTGAGGCATTTTTGCCAGGTCCACAGCCAAGGACTGACCACGCACGTCCTTACCAAAGAACATCGGCAGCTTGAATTTGTCGATATCCGAACCAGACGCCTGAATCAGTTCCTTCAGTCTGACTGTCACCTGATCGGCGTTCGGAACTTCCACACCGACAGTGTTCTTACCCGGAATCGGCGCGACAACACGCACGGATGGAACTCGCAGAGCGATCGCGAGGTCATCTTCAAGCGCCATTACCTTGTTCAGTCGCAGGCCAGGTTCCAGTTCCAGCTCAAACTGAGTCACCGTCGGACCAGTGTCCACTTCCGAGACGCGAATGTTCAGACCGAACTGCTGAAATGTTTTTTCGAGAGTCGTGGCAGCCACACGTGCCTTTTTTGCCAGCGCTTCGTACGGAAAGTCCTCAGCATCTTCCAGTAGATCGAGCCCTGGCAGGTTATAAGTGCGGTTCGGATCGGCTTCCACATCGCGAGCCTTTAACGTGGCCGGAGCATTGATGCGGAGTTTGCTCGCCGGTCGCTTCGCCTCGTTTTCGTCTTCTTCCTCCGATGCTTCTTCCTCTTCCTCCTGCTCGTCT
>CALFOL010000590.1 GCA_937919915.1 uncultured Planctomycetaceae bacterium | reverse complement strand
CGGTTGACGGCCCGAAACGCCACTGAAGAACGCGGGAAAACGGACGATAGCAGTGTGCCTCGCTGGAATTCCGGAGGATTCCTAATACTCTTGTCATTCATCCTGGCTGTCTCCTCAAAAAACTGAATTCTCCGCAATGCGTACTCTTATCAGCGAAGTCGAAATCGACGCCCGTGTCAAAGAACTTGGAGCCATCCTAACGGCCAAGTACGCCGGTCGGCCGCTCACCATTCTTGGAGTACTAACCGGCAGCATCGTTTTTCTGGCAGACTTGATCCGAGCCACCTCGACACCGTTGCGAGTCGCATTGATTCAGGCGGCAAGTTACGGGGGCACACGAACGTCGCCTGGTGAACTCAGCATCAACAACGCTCTGGTACCAGATCTCAAAGGACGCGACGTTGTTATCCTGGATGACATCTTCGATACCGGAAACACGATGGTTGGGTTGTATGAAGCCGTCAGGGAGTTCGAACCGAACAGCATTAAGTCCGCTGTGCTGCTGTGGAAGACAGCTCGTACCGAAGTCGACCTGGAGCCGGATTACTTCGGATTCAAGATCCCCGATGAGTTTGTCGTGGGCTACGGACTGGACTACAACGACGAATTTCGTCACCTTCCGTTCATCGGAATCATGGAAGATGAAGATCTGCAACAGGCTGCCCGTCAGTCGTAGCAAGAGACGCGAGCCATTCCCAACGTACAACGTGATGCGGTGCGATTTTCGTATCAAAGGAAGCCCATGAATCTCCGACCATTGATCACTATGCTGTTCCTGTTGCTACCGGCATTGACGGGTGCAGAAGATAAGCAGCCTAACGTTATTCTGATTCTGGCAGACGACCTGGGCAGTGCGGACCTGAACTGTTATGGCTCGGAAGACCTGGCCACAGCGGCTCTGGATGCACTGGCGGAGCGCGGCATCCGCTTCACCCAGTTCTACGCTGCCGCTCCGGTGTGTTCCCCTTCGCGAGCTGCCTTTATCTCTGGAATGTATCCTCAAAATGCCGGTGTACCTGGTAATGTTTCTTCCACATCGGGACATGCGGGGATGCCGATGGAGACGCAGACAGTGGGTGAACTTTTCGCCGCCAATGGTTATGACACGGGGCATGTTGGCAAGTGGCATCTGGGCTACACCCCGGAAACCATGCCGAACGGCCAGGGATTCGCAAATTCGTTCGGGCACATGGGCGGTTGTATCGATAACTACTCGCACTTCTTTTATTGGAATGGCCCGAATCGACACGACCTGTGGCGTAACGGACGGGAAGTTTTCCACGATGGCGAATTCTTCCCTAATCTGATGACTGCCGAGGCACTGCGGTTCATCGACCAGCCGCGCAACAAACCCTTTCTGCTGTATTGGGCACTCAATACGCCGCACTATCCGCTGCAGGGAACAGACAAATGGCGAGCGCACTATGCGGGCCTCGAATCACCTCGGCGAGAGTACGCCGCGTTCGTTTCGACGACTGATGAAATCATTGGACGAGTGCTTGATCGCCTTGCCGAACTGAAACTGACGGACAAGACCATCGTGGTCTTTCAATCCGACCACGGCCACAGTTGCGAAGAACGCACGTTCGGCGGTGGTGGCAATGCAGGGCCGTACCGTGGAGCGAAATTCAGTCTGTTCGAAGGTGGCATCCGGGTTCCAGCAATGGTGTCGTGGCCGGGTACACTTCCGCAGGCGGCGATTCGTCATCAGATGGCAACGGGCTGTGACTGGGTACCAACATTGGTTTCCCTTTGCGGTTTGGACGTCGGAAAACGTACATTCGATGGGAAGGACCTGACCGCAATGCTCAATTCCCCCGACGCTCCATCGCCTCATGAGGTGTTTCACTGGGAATCCGGCGGCGGAAAGAACAATCGGCAATGGGCGGTACGGAAAGGTGATTGGAAGCTGATTGGCAACCCGAACGACACCAGCAACATGGCTCCCGTGACCAAAGAAGACCACCGCTTCCTGGTAAACCTCAGCGATTCAGTCCACGAACTGGATAACCTTGCGTCAGATCACCCAGACGTCGTGAAGGAACTGGAACAGCTTCATGACCAGTGGATCAGCAATGTCGGACCGCGCTGAACAAACCAATCGCAACGTGTGGAAAAAGCGCGTCCTGATCCTGATGAGCGTTGCACTGCTGGCCAGAATCGCAGCGGCCGTATTGATCGAACAATACGTACAGAATGCTGATCGGTCGTTTCTTGTCGAAGGCGACGCTAACGGTTATTGGATCCTGGCTCAGCAGATTGTTTCCGGCAAGGACTATTCGATCTACACGCCGCCACGACGCGTGCTGCGGATGCCAGGATTTCCTATCCTGCTGGCGACGTCGATCAAACTTTTCGGCGACAGTGTGCTTGCCGCGAGAATTGTGTTGGCACTTGTCGGGACGGCGTGTTGCTGGTTGACGTATTGCCTGGGCAATCGCCTTTACTCCCCGCAAACCGGATTCTGGGCAGCCATGTTCGTGGCCGTCAATCCGCTGCACATTGGCGGCAGCGTGCTGATCCTTTCTGAGACGTGGTTTACGTTTTGGATGTTGGTCAGCCTGTTGGGACTGCATTGGTTGTTGGCGTCCAACCGTTCGACAGTCGCCGTAGATTGCGTTGCGGGACCGTGTACGTGGCGGTTATGGTTGCGGTCGCTGCTGGTTGGCGCATTAATTGGCATCACCGTCCTTGTGCGCCCTGGTTTTCTGCCGTGGCTGGCGATCTGTTGCCTGGCAAACGCTGTGTTGCTGCAGCGAACGGTGGTAGTAAGAGCCCTCGTTTGCGGAGGGCTGTTCCTGGGCTGCATGACGATGCTGTTACCGTGGGCGGCACGCAATGCCACTGTCACTGGTCACTGGGTGCTCACTTCGCTGTGGTCCGGCCCGAGTCTGTACGACGGACTAAATCCCCATGCCACCGGAGCCAGTGACATGCGTTTCTTCGATGAAGAAAACGTGCTGAGTCACATGACGGAATTCGAAATGAACGAACACTACAAGTCGCGAGCCATGGAATTCGCTCGCAACAATCCAGGCCGAGCGGGGGGACTGGCAGTCCGAAAACTCGGAATGGTGCTGACAGCGGTGCCAAACTTCGCAGAACGCAAGGGATGGGCGGTTTCGGCAGTCTGCGTAGCGACATGGCTATTTCTTGTGATTACCTGTGCTATGGGCCTGCAATCACGGCAATGGACGGCTGTCAACCTGTTGATCATGCTCGGGCCATTGCTGCAGTTTCTGCTGGTTCATATGGTCTTTGTGGGGTCAGTCAGGTATCGTTTGCCCTTGGAGTTTCCGCTCGCGGTGCTGGGAGCCATTGGATGGCAGAAGCTGGTGCAACGGCGGCAAAACAGCGTTTGACGAATTGGCGAAATGACGGGTTGCTCTAAGCAGTCCTTGCCTTCGGCTACGGGTTAAACGATTCGGTGAGCCGTAGGCAAGGCCTGCGGCCAGCGGCGTCGGCTCACGAAATTAGTGCACACACTTCGGCATGGATGCCAATGAAGTTTCTTCCTGTATTGAAATGGATGATCAACATCTCCCTGTTTGTGGCTTTGGCTACGGGCGGGGTCGCTGTGTATTTCTGGATGTACAGTGATGACATGCTTCGAACGCAGGTGCTGAAGCAGTTCAATGAAGCCGCTCCCGAACTGAAACTCAGCGTCGGCCGTACAACGTTGCAGGGAGCTCAGGGGGCTACTCTTTCGAATATCGAAATCCGTGACCGCGCGACGGATGACGTGCTGTTTCGTGCGAAAGAACTGCATGTCGCCATCGATGCCACCCGACTGCTGGAAAATCAAAAAGCGGTCATCGATCGTATCAATCTGAAATCCGCAGACATCCGGTTAGTTCGTCTGGAAGACGGTCGCTGGAACTGGCAGCAGTACAAGTACATCACGCCGAAGAATCCAGGGCAGGCGTTGCCGGAGATTCAACTGGACGATGTCCGTATCCATCTGACGCTGAACCATGGTGGAGGAATTCCGGCCGCCGGCCTGCTGATCACAAGTCCTCGCATGCAGGCCGTTCCCGCATCGCAGCACGGCTATGACTTTGATGGAGACCTGACGCTGCCCGGAGCCGGCCTGCTGAAAGTCGGCGGGATGTGCGACCTGCTGTCAGGCCAATGGGAAGTGGGTGGGCATCTGAAAAATGTGCGAGCCGACCAGAACCTGATGGACCTTGCTCACAAGACAACTCCCCAGTTGCAGGCACGGCTCGATCAGCTCGATTCGGTCATGGCCAAAGCTTTGCCTCCCACGCAAACAGCCTCAACGCATCAATCCGGCGCAGCACTGCTAATTGGCAATAACGCGTCTGTTGCACCGCAGATTTCCGGCGTGCTGGACATCGACTTTGCCGTCAAATCGGTGCCTGATTCGCCGATCCCGGCGTTCCAGTTGCGGGTCAATGTGCGAGATGGAGTGATCGCATCACCGGTGTTCCCGATGAAGCTATCGAAGGTGCAGGCCACGCTGTATCGCGACAACGAGACGCTCGAATTTCGTCTGGACGAAGCAGAAGGGCAGGGAGCTCGGGTCACGGGAAACCTGTTAGTCTCCACCGCAGCCAACGCTGATCCGCCCAAAGGAGCGTTCAAGGTGGAACGCTTTCCGATATCAAAATCACTGCGACCGCTGTTGCCGGATGAAAAGACGCTGCGAATGTTTGATGCGTTTCAGCCGGAAGGTCTGGTGTCGGCCGAGGGGGAATTCGTCAAACAGCCGGACGGCAGGTGGAAGCCACAGAACCTTGTTCTCGACGTGCACAGTGGTTCCGCCATGTTTCATAAGTTTCGCTATCCAGCAAAGAATCTGAGCGGCAAATTCACACAACTGCCGGAGGGCGTGCGAACAGCAACCGAATCCACTCCAGCGACAACGAACACTGACACTCTGTTTGATGTCGTCATCAGTGGAACAGTCGGAGATCGACCACTGAACACCAAAGGGTGGATGAAGAACCCGGGAACAGCTGGCGAGAACTACTTCACGGTGAAGGTCACGGAATTCCCGTTGGACGGCAACTTCCGAAACGCACTCGACGAAAAGCAACGAGCCGTTTTCGCATCACTGAATCTGTCAGGACTCGCCAATGGCACGCTCACGTTCTATCGCCCACCAGGTATCGATCAGGTCACACAACCGACATTCAATTTGAACGTTTATGATGCCAGCATGTCGTTTCATAAGTTCCCGTATGAAATCAACAAACTGACGGGACACATCACCTTTGAAGGAAGGACCAAACACTGGAAGTTTCAGGAACTGAACGGCCGCCATGGCACGGCACAACTAACGGCCTTCGGTGACTTTCAGGGAGATCCCGTTCCTGGAACACTGAACCTGACGATTCGTGCGAAGAACGCACCGCTGGATGCCGACTTGTACAATGCGCTGTCGCAGTCACAGCGAACACTCTGGCAGACAGTCAACCCGGAAGGATTCTGCGACCTCACAACACTGATCAACTGGACGGCCAGTCCCGGACAACCCGCAATTGTGAGCTTCCCGGAGTCCGAGCCCGTGCGAATCTACAATACAAAGATTCGGCCAAAACCATTTCCTTTCGACATGCTGGTTAAAGAGGCCACACTGAGCTTCGATCCGAATGATCCCCGCAACGCCGGCAAACAGCACTGCGAAATTCTGTCGTTTCAGGCGTTTCACGACCAGGCAGAGATTAGAGCAAAGGGCTGGGCGGAACTGGCGCGCGACGGAGAATGGCAATTGCATTTAAACGACGTCAACGCGACCAATCTGGAACCGAATATTCAACTGCGTGCGGCATTGCCCGAATCGTGGGGAACGACTTTGGATCGCATTGCTCAAACGGGTTCGTTATCAATCGAAAATTCTGAGATGGACTGTCGCGGTGACATCACCGGCCAGCGAAATACGACAGCCCAATGGGCCTTGAATATGGAATTTTTCGATTGCGCTTTCAATGCCGGACTGGACGTCAGTCACGTCTACGGCGTGGTGACGGCGAACGGCGTGTGGGATGGTTTCCATATCAAAAACGGTGGACGAATTCACCTCGAAACCGCAGAAGTGCTGGAGATGCCGTTCACCAGCGTGCGTGGCCCGTATTCGCAAAACGATATTGAAGTAAATCTGGGCGCGCGGCAGGTCTTTGAACGCGACAGTCCGTTGTCGCAGATCGATCCGGACACACGGATTAAAGCGCAGGCGTATGGCGGCGAGCTTCTGATCGATGCGCACGTCGATATGCGGCCAGACGGCAAGTATCAGTTCTTCACGGAACTCAACAATGCACGCCTGGAATCCTATGCCGCATTGCACATTCCCGATCAGAGAAACCTGAGAGGCGTTGTGACGGCCTGGATGTCGCTGACCGGATTCGGCGATGACCCTGCCAATCTGGAAGGCAGTGGACAATTGCGAATCAGCCCCGCCGCGCTGCTTGAACTACCCGTGATGGTCAAGCTGTTGGGCTCGCTGTCGCAGTTGAACCTGAACGTGCAGAACCTGACAGCATTCAACTATGCATTGGTAAATTTCAACGTGCGAGACAAGGCGTTCTGGCTAAGACCTGTCGATCTTGTCGGCGACTCAGTCAGCTTCCGGGGGGAGGGCAGCGTCGACTTTACGGGGGCCGTCAACCTGGATTTCTATTCTCGCCCCGCACGAACTCGTGCCGCTTCGATCCCACTCATCAGCGGGCTGTTTACCAACTGGTCGAAAATCGAAGTGCGCGGCACCACCGAACGCCCTCATGTGAAACCATTGGCGCTGGGTAAGGTCGACGAAAGCATGAAGCAGTTTCTGCAGTTCAATCCGAACCCGAATGCACCGATTCCGATGCTGAACGTGCCAAAGTTCTTTCAAAGATCTCAGCCCGTATTGCAACAACGCAGATTGCAGAACGCCGCCGGACCGTTGGGCGGAACCCGTTAGGGGTACGTTCCGGCCCTCACACGCACCCGTCCTACTTCTCGACGGAACTCTTCAACAACGCCTGATACCGCTTCTTGAATTTATCTACCTTGGGCACAACGACCAACTGGCAATATGGCTGACGAACGTTCAGTTCAAAGTATTTCTGGTGATAGTCTTCCGCCGGATACCACTTCTTCAGCTCTTCCAGCTTCGTCACAATCGGATCGCCGAACTCAGCACTGGCGTTCAGCTTTTCAATCATCGCCTTCGCCGCGGCCCGTTGTTTTTCGTCGTGGTAGAACACGGACGAACGATACTGAGTCCCAACATCATCGCCCTGCCGATTCAGGGTGGTGGGGTTGTGAGTATGAAAAAACACATCCAGTAGCTGATCGTATGTGATTACAGCAGGGTCGTAACTAATCTGAATCCCTTCTGCGTGCCCAGTCGTTCCGTTGCATACCTGGCGATATGTTGGATTCTGTAGAGTTCCGCCCGTGTAGCCGGAGACAACTTTGCTGACGCCTTTCAGCCTCAAAAAGACGGCTTCTGTGCACCAGAAACATCCGGCCGCAAATGTCGCTGTTTCGGTTTTGGCTGCATCCGTGGCATTCATCATTGCATTTCCTGTTGACCAAGTCACAAAGTCAATCGGCTGGAATCGAGCAGAATAGAGGATTGCCGATGCCTGGCGAACGAATTTGAAGAATCGTCGCCAGCTATGTTGTATGCTGCGGACCGCAGATTTTCAAAACATACGAGGTTAAACGGCTCTCATGTGCGGACGAATCACCCTTTCTACTCCTGCAGCCAGGCTGATTGAGCTGTTTCAGCTGACCGATTTCCCGCGCATGGACCCACACTACAACATTGCCCCCACGCACCTGGTCATCTGCATCCGTTCACAGGAGAACGAAAAACAGGCCATCCCGATGAGGTGGGGATTAGTGCCTTCATGGGCCAAAGATCTTTCCATCGGCAACCGCATGATCAACGCTCGCTCGGAAACCGCTGCCGAAAAACCGTCTTTCCGAAAAGCATGGACGCACCGACGCTGCCTGATTCCTGTCGACGGCTTTTACGAATGGGAGAAACCGGCAAAACCGGGCAGCAAACAGAAGCAGCCCTGGTTAATTCACGCCGCAGACAATACACCGTTTGTGCTGGCTGGTTTGTGGGAATCATGGCAACCTCCCGAATCCACTGGTGAAACCGTGCTGACATGTTCGATCCTGACAACGTCAGCCAATGCCGACATGAGCCCTATTCACGACCGCATGCCGGTAATCATTCCGCCCGAACATCACGCCACATGGCTCAGCGCTTCGACCACCACATCCCAACTTACAGAATTGACGCAACCTGCGGCGGACGGCATCCTGACTCGTTATCGCGTCTCAACCGCGGTAAATAAAGCCACCTTCGATTCACCGGAATGCATTGCTCCGCTGGCCGACACTGAATCCACCGATCTTCAACTGTTCTGAATCTCACTATGCCCAGCGCCGAATCACTCAGAAACCTCCCCAGCGTCGATGACGTCCTGCGTCATCCCGATCTGGCCAGTGTCAGCGACGTCTATCCCCGACAACAGATCGTCGAGTGGATTCGCGCGTCTGTCGAGCAGTGTCGCCAGACGATTCTTACTGGCGCTACTATGGATGCGAATGCTGCGATTCGGTTTGTGCTGCAGCAGACCGTCCAGCAATCGATGGTGGAAAACGGACGCCGACAACAGCCGGTGATCAACGCCACGGGAATCCTGCTGCACACAAATCTGGGCCGCGCTCCTCTGGCAGAACTTGCTGTCCAGCGAATGCAGCAATCGTCCGGCTATGCCAACGTCGAAATGAACCTTTACACCGGGAAACGCAACAAACGCGGCGAACGAATTTGTGAACTCCTGCGGTTGTTAACCGGTGCAGAAGACGCCGCCATCGTCAACAACTGTGCCGCTGCCACCATGCTGGTGCTGCAGGCGATGGCCGCTGGCAAAGAAGTGATTGTGTCTCGCGGCCAGCTGGTGGAAATCGGCGGCGGCTATCGCCTGCCGGAAGTCTTCGCCGCCTCCGGCGCAATCCTGAAAGAAGTCGGCACCACCAATCGAACCTATCTGCGCGACTACGAAAATGCGATCAGCGAAAACACGGGGGCCATCATTCGTGTCCACCGCAGCAACTTTTATCAGGGCGGCTTTGTCACAGAACCGGACATCACAGATCTGGTTTCGCTGGGCAAAGAACGAAACGTTCCGGTGATCGATGACCTGGGCAGCGGCTGCATTCAGGACCTGACAAAATTCGGTCTCAAGGAACCATCCGTGGGACAAAGCGTCGCGGCTGGATCAGACGTCAGCCTGTTCAGTGGTGACAAACTGTTTGGCGGGCCGCAGGCGGGAATCATCATCGGTCGCAAAGTATGGATCGAAGCCTTCCGCAAAAACCCGATGATGCGGGCGCTGCGAGTCGACAAGGTAACACTGGCTGCGATCGAGGCCACGGCAGAAATTCACCTCAGCGGTCAGGCAGAAACGGAACTGCCGTTACTGCGAATGCTGTCGAAACCTGTCAACAAAGTCCGCCAGGCCTGTGACGACGTGCTCGCGCAACTGGATGTCCCGGACAGCTGCAGCGTTGACGTCGTGGAATGCACGTCCGAGATCGGTGGCGGTTCGGTACCGGGTTCGCAAATCCCAAGTTTCGGGCTCAGGATTACTGGTCACCGCAGCGACAGCTTTACCGCCGCACTTCGCGCCTGTTCACCGGCCGTGCTGGGGCGCATTCATGACGACACAGTGCTGCTTGATCTTCGCACGGTCGACGAATCACAACTTGCCGAACTGACCGCCAGTCTTTCCGCAGCGTTAAGCAAAGTCCATGACAATGAAGTCTGAAACCACTGCCGAAACGCTGCCTGCCAAACATGTGGTGCTGCTGGGAATCGGACACACGAATGCTCACATCGTCCGCATGTGGGGTATGAATCCAATTCCTGACACATCGCTGACCTGCATTTCCGACAACGGCATCGCCACCTATTCCGGGATGTTACCTGCGGTGCTGGCCGGACAGGTGCCGCCCGAGGAAATGGAAATCGATCTGGTCCGATTGTGCTCTTTCGTGGGCGCTCGCTTGATCACCAGTGAAGTCACGGGGCTCGACAAAGTCCGTCGGTTGGTCCACTTTGCGGATCGGCCGTCGATTCCGTTTGACGTGCTGTCGATCGGCATCGGATCCGTGCCATCAATGGACGGCGTGGAGGTCAGCGGGCGTTCGTTGCTGAAGATCAAACCGATGCAGACGTTTCTGGATCGGTTGTCGATGGCGCTCCACGACGCAGTCAAGCGGATGCAGGCAAAGGCAACTGCTGACTCGTCGAACCAGGAATCTCCCCTGCTGAAGATCGTCGTGGCTGGCAGCGGTGTTGCTGGCATGGAAATCGCGTTCTGCCTGCCACCTTTCCTGCGGAAAAGCGTATCCGTTCCGTTTTCGCTGGAGGTCGTGACTCGCAGCAGTGAAATTCTGCAAGGTGTCATTCCATCCATGCGAAAGCGTGTCATGGATGTTCTGGAGCAGCGCAGTATCCCGGTCAGAACGGGCAAGACGGTGCTGCGAGCCGACAACGACGGTCTGCACCTGAACGACGGATCACTGGTCGAAGCTGACCTGATCATCTGGGCGACGGGAGCCAGCCAACCGGAACTGCTCAGCAAGCTCGACCTGCCGCTGGACGGTCGCGGTTTCCTGGCAACAAACAACAAGCTGCAATCCACATCCGCGCTGCCGATTTTTGCCGTCGGCGACACAGGGACAATCGTCACGGAAAAACTTCCCAAAGCCGGAGTCTACGCGGTTCGACAGGGACCGATACTATGGGAAAACATCAAGGCCACGTTGACCAGTGAACCACTGACGACCTACGAACCACAACGATCATTCCTAAAACTGTTAAACACGGGCGACGGCAACGCCATCGGCGAATGGAAAGGCTTCAGCTTCGGCGGCAGCATGGCGATGATGCTGAAGAAGCGTATCGATTCACGATTCATGAAGATGTATCGCGTACAGGATGCGGTCAATGACGGGACCGAGCCGATGCAGTGCAAAGGCTGCGGCTGCAAGCTCGGCGGCGAAGTTCTGGAAGGTGCCCTGACATCAGCGATGGGATCATCGGCAACAGCGCTCATCAAACGTGAAGAACTCGACGACGCCGCCATCATCAATACGTCCGGCGGACAAATCGTGGCATCCACAGATTTCTTTTCGAACCCATTTGACGATCCGTATCTGGCTGGTCGAGTCGTCGCGCTGCATTCTGCTAGTGACCTCGTGGCCATGGGCGCCAGCGTGAAGGCGGCTTTGGCGAACGTCGTTCTGCCAAAGGGAGCAGCACATTCGCAGCGGCAGGCACTTCATGAATTACTGGAGGGTGCTCGGCTGGAATTCGAAGCGATGGGCGGCAGCATCGTCGGCGGACACACCATCGTCGGCCCACGCTGGGAAGTCGGCTTCACAGTCATTGGCGAACCGCTTTCGGAAGCCTTATTGCGAAAACAAAATCTAAAACTCGGCGACATCCTCTACGTCACCAAGCCACTCGGCATCGGCGTCCTCTCTGCCGCGCACATGCGCAGTCAATGCCGCGCCCGCGACTACCAATCACTCATCGCAACGATGTTGGAACGACAACACGGCATCGCTGCAATCGCCGCAGACATCGGAATCACCGCCGGAACAGACATCACCGGCTTCGGCCTGGCGGGGCACCTGATCGAAATGTTGAAAGCCAGCAACGTTTCAGGAACGCTACAGCTCAGCAAACTTCCCATCCTGCCGGGGACAACTCAGGCAATCGAAAGCGGAATTGAAAGTACTTTGGCACCCGACAACCGTCACATCGAATGTGTCATTCAGGCAACACCGTCCCGGAAATCACGCCCGGAATACAAAGTTCTGTTCGACCCGCAAACCAGCGGCGGTTTATTGCTGGGCGTTCGAAAAGAACGGGCAGCACGTTTTGAGCAAGCTGTGAGCGATGCCGGAATTGGTCCCGCGGTTGCCATTGGCCACGTTTCCGAAATCGTTGCCGGTCAGGTCGCTCTGATTATCGACTGATAAGCAGACGCTTATATGTTTTCGCACATAATAATCTTCGGATCATCCTTACCTGAATTACTG
>CALFOL010000589.1 GCA_937919915.1 uncultured Planctomycetaceae bacterium | reverse complement strand
AGGTGGGTCCGTTTTACGCGCCGAAGTGGGTCCGATTTACAAGCCGATCTCCACAGGGTCAATGTTCCAATCCTTCGCCTTTGAACGGACAAATTGCACGGCCCTAGCGCAATGTTTGACGATCTCAAGATGGTCGATGTCGTCACTGAGAAAGGGATAGTTACAAGACACGACCGCGTAGCCTGCATTTCGGTAGGCCTGGAGCATTTCGCTTCGGTTCTTCTGCAGCTGGCTTTTGTCGCCATCTCGAAACCCACCAGGGTGGAACCAGACCAGAACTGGGGCAGGTTCTCCACTCGTCAGAGCAGGCCAGAAGTCAAGTACGTCTCGCTCATGCTTCGTGTCGTACTCGATGTCACGTTCCGGTTCAGCACCCTCCAGGAAACCGGGCGCGCTCAGCATACTGCTGAAAATGAGAATCGTGCAAAGCTTTAAGGTCATGATTGCAAGAACCAGGAATGACGGGGCAGTGCGTAAGGAATAGGCTCGGTGCCGATTCTAACTGCTACCCAACACCAGAGGCGAACGACTTTCGGCGAACTGTTCCATAGGTACACCCAAATGTTGAAGCATTGCCAGATGAAGTTCGGACATCGATGTGTCCTTTCGATCACCAAGTCGCCGACCTTGTCTAATTGAACCTCCGCCACCGGCCAACAGCACCGGGAGATCTTTCTCCCCATGCTCGTGGCCATCGGAAATGCTTGATCCATAGACAACCATTGTCTGGTCGAGCAACGATCCGTGTTGGTTCTTGATACTTTTTAGACGCCCAAGAAGGTAGGCAACCTGCTCCGTGTGCCATGCCGTGACGCGGTTATACATCGTCCGTTTCTCGTCTCGCGATGACCACGAAGTCTTGCCGTCGTCATCTTCCGTTCTGCCACTGATGTCTTTCCAGTGAGACAACGCATGCCATGTGCCGTTGACTCCATCAATAAAGTTGAAGTAACGATTGCTCTGTCCATGATCCATCATGAATGTGCAAACACGCGTCGCGTCAGCCCAAAATGCGAGAGCGATCATGTCCATCATCGTCCGCATGTACTCGCCGTGATCATCGGGGACGCCAGCACCTGGGCGAACAAGTGACTCCATTAGTCGGGGCGTTTGACTGGCCCGAAGTTTTTGCTTTTCCGCAAAGGCGATTCGTTTCTCGATGGCGTGGACGGAATCCAGATATTCGTCGATCTTCTTTCGATCGTCAGTACTCACGCGACGCTTCAAGCGCCTGGCATCATCCAGCACAAGATCCGTGACGCTGCGACTGCCCAAGCCTGATTCACCCGCGCGAAACATTCGATCAAAGACGGCTCGCGGTTCGATATCTCGCGGAGCAGGTGTGGAGGCATCTACCCATGAAATCGAATTTCGTGGCAGACTGCTGGTAAAAATCCCTTCGCCTCGTGACGACAGTTCGAGCGACGGCAGTAGAGTTTGATTTTGAAAATGGCGTGCGGCGATCTGGTCGACGGAGGCTCCGCCCGCGTCGAGTTTTTCCCCGTCGAAGGAACCTCCCGTAAGCCACGTCGCCGTCCCGGCAATGTGGCCGTTTCCGCGAGGCGTCCACAAGTTGCGGAACACCGTCAAGCTATCTCGATAGGGTTCCAGCGATGACATCCAACGATTCAGTTTCAACAATCGTCCCCGATCATCCACCTGCTCCGGTTGCCAGGCTCCTTCCGCGACTCCGTTTGGAATGTACAGATAGGCGAGTCGCATCGGAGGCCGCTCGACTTCCGTAGCCAGAAGGGCGGTTGCCGACATCACATCCAGGAGTGGAAGCGACACCGCAGCGCCCAGCCCTCGAAGCATCGTCCGTCGGGAGATATGCCATCTTTTAGTCATTGGGTTTCCTGTTCTGCGCTCAATTACTACCACGCTCACTGTTTTTTCTGAAACGAATCGCTGCGTACGATCGCGTGGATCAACGTTTGCAGCTTGCGGCCGTCTGCTTCTAACTCCATCGTTAATTCCCGCACAGTCGCTTCGTCGTAGTATTCTAATTGCCTTCCGAGTGCATACGCCAACATCTTGCGAGTTAACTGTTCTGCCAAGTCACTGCTGCGCTCGCTCACCAACGTCCTCGACAGCCCCGTAAGACCGCGAAACGAAGTTCCATCCGGGAGCTTGCCGACGGAATCAACGGGCCTGCCACGTCGCTCGGGGCGATATCTGCCGAACCACTCGAACTCTTCCAGTGCGAATCCCAGAGGATCGATCTGGCTGTGGCATGCGTAACAATTCGGATTGGTGCGGTGTAATTCCAGCTTTTTTCTTTGTGAGAGGCGTTCGTTTTCAGCTAAACGTTCATTGAACTCGCTGGCGTTCGGTGGCGGTGGCGGCGGTGGCGTTCCGAGCAGCGTCGTAAGAATCCAGTTGCCGCGCATGACGGGACTTGTGCGCCGTGGCAGAGACGTCGTGGCGAGGATGCTGCCATGACCAAGAACTCCACGCCGTGGGGTTTCACGCAAGCTCACTTCTCGCATCTCCGAACCGCTCACAGCTTCAATACGATAATGGTTTGCCAGTTCTTCGTTGACGAACGTGAAATCCGCGTCCAGCAGGCGATCGATCGAGGCGTTTCTCTGTACAAGCGAATGGAACAGTAGTGCCGATTCGCTTTTCATCGCTGCAACCAATGTGTCCGTGGCCCATGGATTATCGATTTGATCTCGCTGGACGCGATCCAGCTCCGCAAACCCCAGCCACTGAGCCGCGAACAAGGTGCCGAGTGATTCCGACTTGGAGTCCTTTAACATGCGTTCGACTTGCTGTGCGAGCACAGTCGGTTCATGCAATCGGCCAGAGCGTGCCAAATCGAACAGTTCGTCGTCAGGCATCGACGCCCAAAGAAAATACGACAGACGGCTAGCCAGTTCCCAGTCGGAAACGCGAACCGCTTCCGATTGTGAGCGGCGCGGCGCTAGCCGCCGGTTCTCTTGACGCTGGGAACCCGCGGCTAGCGCCGTCGGCTCAGGTGAAAATTCAGGAGCCACTTCAGAACGAATCAGGAAGTTGGGCGATATCAGGATCACTTGCAGCACTTCACGAATCGCAACCTCTGCCGAATCGCCTTGGCCACGGCGACGCCGATAGTGCATCACCAGGGAATCAACTTCATCCTGTTCCAGCGGTCGGCGGTATGCCCGCGTCGCGAACTGCGTAACAACACGCTTAGCGGCGTCTTCTTCATCCAAATCCGACACGCCCTCAAACAATCGTTTCAGTGACGCTTTCTGTTCGATCGATGTCGGCTCAAGTGGCCATGCTGCGTGCACGATCAACTCGGCAGCGCCAAGGTAACGCTCCAAAGTTACCGGCTGAATGAAGAGGCTGTTTGCGCTGTTCTCGAAACCGCTTGATGCCGTCAGGTCCGTCGGAAAGCGATCGGCCGGTCGAAGGTCAATGCCAACAAGATCCCGCACAGTATTGTTGTACTCATCGTGGGTTAATCGCTTGGCAGGGGCGACTCCTGCCCGCCTGACAGTTG
>CALFOL010000588.1 GCA_937919915.1 uncultured Planctomycetaceae bacterium | reverse complement strand
TGCTCGCACCATTCAAAGCCTACTCTTTTTGCTTTCGTGGCTTCCTGGTCTTTGGTTCCCGTGGTTTACGTTCCTTCACGGGAGGAATTTCCATTCCGTATTGTTTCCAGAACATCAGATGAAACGTATTGTGACCCGTCAGCGGTGCGTCTTCGTTGGCCATGTTTGGCAGCGCACGGTCATACCACTCATCGTAGTGCGCGTTCATTTTTTTTGCGACTTCGGGATGGTCGTCGATGACGTTCGTTTTCTGAGAGGCGTCGTTTTCCATGTCGTACAGTTCGTTGCGACCGACGAGTCGGAACCGTTGGTTTCGAACGGCGAAGTCGCGTTCCCGAGCACTCTCTGCCTCGCCTTTGCCCCAGCGGCCCTTGTGGAACACACGATAGCGGTCTTCCCATTCAGCGTTGGCATCCTTCAGTAGCGGAACCAGGCTTCTCCCGTGCAGTTTGTCCTGTTGTTTCGGTGTGCCTCCGGTAATCGCGGCCATGGTTGGAAGGATGTCGTAGTGATTGGCAACGCGGTCGACGTCGGTGCCCGCAGTCAGCACGCCCGGCCATCGCCAGAATGCTGGTACGCGAGTACCACCTTCATCGACGCTGCCTTTTTTGCCCTTGTGGTCACCGTTGTAATTCGACGCGGACGGCCCGTTGTCGGTCATGAAAATCAGCAGTGTGTCCTTTTCAATTCCCCATTCGGCGAGCTTAGCTGTTAATCGACCGATGTTGTCATCGATGTTTTCAATCATGCCGTAGAAACCCACAGTGCTGGAACTCATGCCTGCATCAATGAACTTCTTCTTGTACGAATCCGGTGCGATAAAAGGGCCGTGCGGCGCGTTGGTGGTGATGTATGTGAAGAATGGCTTCTTTCCCTTTTGTGACTCCATCCAGGTCATGGCCTGATTGAAGAAAATGTCGGTGCAGAATCCCTTTGTCTTGACGAATTTGTTGTTGTGCAGGATCTCTGGATCAAAGTACTTGTTGCCCGGCGCGTCGCCACAGCTGCCCTGGTACGATTGGCCAATCCCGCCGGCACCATGCATAAACACTTCTTCGAATCCGCGTTGATTAGGTCGGTGTGGATCCTGATCACCCAGATGCCACTTACCGAACAGCCCCGTGGTGTACCCCGCTTCCCGCAGCATTTCAGGCATGGTCGGCACGCCGAGGTTCATGCGTTCGCGTTCCAGAATGGTGTGCGTCACGCCAACATAAAACGGTGGTCGGCCGGACATGATTGCAGAACGAGTTGGTGCGCAGGTAGGGCTCACCTGAAAACGTGTAAACCGCAGACTCTCGTCACGCAGCTTGTCCAGGTTCGGTGTCGCCAGGTGAGGATTGCCGTGACCGGATAAGTCGTAGTAGCCCTGGTCATCCGTCATGATCAGGATGATATTCGGCTGCTTTCCGAACGCAGGATCTGCGGCTGCCGTTATTGCCGGATTCATCGCCGAAAATGCGAACAAAAGCAAACAACAAAGGTGGCGTTTCATCGATGACTCCAGGTGACGTTTCGGAAAATTTATCCATGCCAGGTGTTCACGACGGTTCATAAATCGCAAACGCTCGCAGCCTTTAACACCGTGGCCAAAAGGATCTCAAAAGGATCTCAAACGGACTGCCGTTGAACACCTGACGTCGTCGGTCTCCAGGCACAGTTGGTGTGTGGTGAGATGTCGCACACTAATCTACGCGATGAAGAACGGCGAGTCATTGAAGCCAAAAAGCCGAACTCCTAATAAGATTGCAGCAGAGAGACCATCCGCAGCTTTAATAACAAATGGGACAGCCCGGACAGCCCCAAATCACCGGCGTCAGCACAGCCAGCAATGATGATCCAGGGCACAGCGGCACAAGTGAGTATTCTGCTCATCCCAGATCCTTCCGCATATTTCGCGACTGCGATCGCCGTATCCCACAAGCCCAGGGCGTTCACGACTTAACAGGATGTAATGCAGCGGGTTTATTGAGGGTCTGGAAATTCTCAGAATTTGTCAGCGATTCGGACTGACCAGATCACTGCGGTTGGCAGAGGTGTCGATTAGGGAGCTGGCGGTTTGTTGTGAACGGTGCCATTCCGCAAAGTTCGTTGCTGCGACAGTGCCCGCTGCTTCTTTCGGTGATCACAAATTGTAGACTGCTGAAGGTCTCTTTTCTCGATTCACGATTCAACGACGATCGGAATTCGTATGAAGTCTGTCATCACATCAACATTGCTGCTGTCGTTCTTTGTCTTTTCCGACGTGTCATTTTCGGCTCCACCAAATCTGGTCATCTTTCTGGCCGATGACGCGGGCTGGGGCGACTACAGTCACTCGGGAAATCAGCAGGTGTCCACGCCGAATATTGATTCGATCGCGACCGGCGGTGTGTCGCTGGATCGCTTTTACGTTTGCCCCGTCTGTTCTCCGACTCGAGCCGAATTTCTTACCGGTCGCTATCATCCTCGCGGCGGCGTCCGCGGCGTGTCGACAGGTCAGGAGCGATTGAACATCGACGAAAAAACAATCGCCGATGCATTTAAGGCCGCCGGATACGCGACAGGAGCTTTTGGCAAATGGCACAACGGTAGTCAATGGCCGTACCATCCGATGGCTCGCGGTTTTGATGAGTACTTTGGGCACACGGCCGGTCATTGGGGCGAATACTTCGACGCGCCGCTGGAAGACAACGGGCGCATGGTTCGTACCAAAGGTTACATCGTGGACGTCTGCACAGATCGTGCGATCAGCTTTATTGACCGAAACAGAGACAAGCCGTTTCTGTGCTATGTGCCGTTCAGTACGCCACATTCTCCCTGGACTGCGCCGGAAAAAGATTGGAAACGCTTCCAGAATAAACTGCTGACTCAGCACGCAACCGATGCCAAAGCAGAAGACGAGGACCACACGCGGTGCGCTCTGGCGATGGTCGAGAACCAGGACATGAATGTAGGCCGCGTGCTGTCCAGACTTAAAGAACACGGAGTAGACGACAACACGATTGTCGTCTACTTTTCTGACAACGGACCGAACAGTCACCGCTGGACAGGCGGTATGAAGGGTAAGAAGGGCAGCACCGACGAAGGCGGTGTGCGGTCCGTGTGTTACATTCGCTGGCCGGCAGGACTTCGCGCGGGACACACTGTGACTCAGATCGGCGGTGCGATCGATCTTATGCCGACGTTGACTGCACTGGCCGGAGTAAAACGGGTTGGTGACAAGCCGCTGGATGGACGTGATCTGTCGCCACTTCTGAAGCAGCAGACCGCCGAATGGTCCGGGCATCGGCATTTTTCTGTTTGGGGCGGGAAGGTCAGCGTGCGGGCTCAGACGCATCGACTTGATTATCAGGGCAATCTGTTTGATATGGTTGCTGACCCCGGTCAGGCAACGCCTGTTAACGATCAACAACCAGAACTGGCTGCGGAACTCAGTAACGCGGTCAAGGTCTGGCGTCGAGAGATGTTTGGCACAGAAGCTGTCACGGAATCGAAAGGCAAAAAGAAAACCAGTCGCAATGCCGTCGATCCACGACCGCTGACCGTCGGGTATCGTGAGTTTCCGATCACCATGCTGCCCGCGCGCGATGGTGAACCTCGGGGCGGAGCGAAACGCAGCAGCGGTGCTCCGAACTGTTCGTACTTCGTCAACTGGACCAGCAAAGACGACAGTCTGGTCTGGCTGCTGGATGTACACACTGCGGGCCGCTACGACGTTGCGATTGATTACACCTGCAGAGTGCCTGACGCTGGTTCCAGGATCGAACTGACTTTTCAGGGCGTCAGCATCACAGGCAAGGTCGTGCCTGGCTGGGATCCACCGCTGAACACGAATCAGGACACGCTGCCTCGACCACCGGCAGAAAGCCAGATGAAGGAATTCCGCACGTTGAAGTTGGGTGAAGTCAGTCTTCCGTCTGGTGTCGGGCCGCTGACGCTTCGCGCACTGAACATTCCCGGCAAGTCCGTCATGGATGTGCGTCGAGTGACCTTGACTCTGCTACCGTAGTGCTTTTTCATTTGACGGTCTGGAGCGGATCGGTCTGGAAACAACTGTCCACAAAACATGAGGCGAAGTATGCGAGATCTACGAATTCCGACTGCAACCGTTTGCGCAATTGTCTTCTTGACGCCGAGCCTCACTGCTTCTGCCGGGGATCAATTGTTCGACATGGAACCGATTTGTGACCCAGGGACGCTGGCGATTGCGGTGCTGACGGACTGGCACATTGTTGATGGTCCGGTGGCGACTCGTCAGAAACTGGTGACGATCAACGTCGGTGAATTCTGGCCCGGCCAGGATTATCGAGTCCCCGTGCGAATGGTCGTTCCAGTGGATCGAAAGGCGAAGGGATTTCATCTGACTGGCGGCCATGGTCCAGGTCCGTTGCAGCGAGACGCCAGGCCGAATCCGTTTGAAACTGCGTTGCTTAAGCACGGCGTTGGGCTGGTTAACACAGTCGTCCAGGAGCCCGGATCTTACGGACAGGGTAGACTCGGCGGCACCTCGGAATCGCGATTCGCCAGAACGCTGAATCCGCACGACAAGATTCAGTATTGGGCGTGGCCGGCGACTCTGATGCGCGCCATCACGACAGCGTATGCTGAAACGGAACATTTCGAACAGGGCAGGGTGGCTGTGACCGGTTCTTCCAAGAACGGTGCGTCTCCTTCAATGGCGATTCTGCATGACGAACGCATGACGGCAGTGCATGCATCGGTGTCGCCGATTTGGGATTCTCCGCTGCGGCTGTGCGATGCTGCCACCAGGAAACTGCATGAGGCGGCTGGTGGGAAGCAGCGAGGTTTTTCCGGTGGCCATTTCGGTCCCAACTTTAATCAGGCGGCGCTTGATGCAGGTCACACATGGGAAGAGCTGCAGAAGTTTACAGCGAACATTTCCGACGGCGTTTTTATCTCTCGCAATCTGCCAGCACTCAAGCGGCGCGGTGTGGAGATGTTGTTTCATCCCGGAACACATGACATGGTGGCCTACGATCTTGCCTGGGGCGGATCGCATCATCCAGACATTCCGATTTATCTGGGAGCCAACACAGGGCATGGCAAGGAAGGGCATCCGCAGCTCGAACGTGATCAACGCAACAGAGACGCGTTTTTGCTGCGACATTTCTTTCCTGAGAATGTCGAGCCATTGTTGACGGCTCCGGTTGTCGAACACAAAGTAGCAGCCGGTACTCTGAAGGTCACCGTTCGGTTTCCGGCGGACTCTGGCGAAGACCGCGGCCGCATCTTTTGGATGGACGATCGTGCTCCCGATGGCAGCCCGGATTATCTTCGCCAGCTGATTCCCGATGAGAACACCGCCGAGATGATTCATGACGCGCAGCGTGGCGTCTGGACGGCTGACATCAGGATCGATGCAAACGTTTCGCGGGTCGACTTCTTCAGCAACCACCGCAAACGAATCCGTTTTGAAGGTGAGACGTTCAATACGTATCTGTCCAGTCCTTATACGCGTGTCGAACTGTGATAGAGTTTTCTGTGGATGCTGTGCTGCTCACTGCCACGGGGAGATGGAACATGCAGGAATTTCCGCCGCCGAATTGGGTGTACACAGACTTACCGATGCCATCAGACTTCACGGCTTTGATCGTGGTGTTGATTGGCGTTCTGGTTCTGTTGTTCCGAGTGAATGAGCCGCGCTGGAGCTGTTTTATACCCGCGTTCCTGCTGCCTGTGTTGTGGGTGTCTCAGTCGGCAAGAGGGTACTTCCATAGCCCGTGGCTGAATCCTATCGGGACGATCTATGTTCCGTGGGTCATCTTTGGAGTGGCCGCGTTGGTTTTGGTTCGAGCGATCCGGCTGAATAATGCGATTGTGGTGATGATAGCCGGTCTAATCGTGGGGCTGGGCACGGGAGCCGTGCTTTATCCAAGCCACAGTGTTGCCAGACCCGCGGCCTTCCGAACGATATGCAGGAACAATCTCAAGCAGATCGGGCTGGCGATGCATAATTATCATGATGTGTATCAATTCTATCCGATGGCCACCTATTCCGGCGAAGGACGCATGCCGGAACGTTCGTGGCGAGTGACTGTGCTGCCGTTTCTCGATCAGGCACCGCTGTATCAGAAATACGATCAGAACGTTGCATGGGATGCCGCGCCGAATGTGGCTCTGCAGAAAACTGTGATTCCTTCCTATGACTGTCCAGGTCGTCCTACGAAGTTTGATCAACAGCAGCGATTTCTTGCAGCGTATTCGGCGGTGACTGGAACGGGAGCCGTCTTCGAAAACAACAGGTTTCGCAGCGATTCCAGCATCACTGATGGTATTTCCAATACGCTGATGGTTGTCGAAACGTGTGGAGCACCAGTTGTTTGGAGTCAGCCCCAGGGCATCAACATCGATACGAATCCGGTGGGCATAAATCTTCCGGGGGCTGTTCGGCATGAGTCGGGCGGTGCGCTGTCGTCGTATCATTCGGGCGGGGCGAACGCTTTGCTGGCGGATGGTTCGGTCCGTTTCTTTTCGCAGAACACCTCGCCTGATATCCTGAAGGCACTGATGACCCGCGACGGTAATGAATTGCTTCCGAAAGAATGGTAGGCTGTTGCGCCACGTCATCCTCCACGATTGAAACACCCCGCCATGAAACACGCCTGCACACTTCTCACCGGATGCCTGCTGCTTTCGTCGGTCAACGTCCATGCCGCCGAACCGCTGCTTGAGCGGACTGACGTCTTCTCCGCTGGCAGTAACGGAATCGCTCGGTATCGCATTCCGGGCATTGTTGTCACGCAACACGGAACGGTCCTCGCGTATTCCGAAGCACGGAAGAATGGCCACTCAGACTGGGGTGAGATCGAGATCCATTTGCGTCGCTCGACTGATGGTGGCAAGACCTGGGGCGATGGAAAACAGATTGCTCACTTCGGTGCACGACTGGAAGGGAATCCTCGCAAAAAAACCGGCGGCGAACGCGAACAAACGGTGAACAACCCCGTCGCTATCGTTGACCGCGACACCGGAGCGATCGAGTTTCTGTATTGCATCAACTATGCCCGCTGTTACTCGATCCGCAGCACGGATGACGGCGTGACCTGGAGCGAACCGACGGATATCACGGCGACGTTCGAGCCGTTTCGTAAACACTATGATTGGAAAGTGATCGCCACCGGACCAGGGCATGGAATTCAACTGAAAAGCGGGCGGCTTGTTGTACCGATCTGGCTGGCGTACGGAAAGACGGGCGACCATGCTCCATCGGCGTCAGCGACGATTTACAGCGATGATCACGGCAAAACGTGGAAAGCCGGTGAGCTGGCTGTACCGAACGACGGTGAGTTCAACGACCCGAACGAGACCATGATCACGGAACTGTCGGATGGCCGAGTCATGTTGGTTTCGCGGAGCGTGTCGAAAGCGAATCGCAAGATTATTACCATCAGCCCCGATGGTGCCACAGGCTGGAGCAAGCCAGTCTTCCACGATCAATTGTGGGAGCCTGTCTGCATGGCCAGTATCATTGCGCATCCCGCGCAGGCTGGCATGTTGTTGTTTTCGAACCCGCACCGACTGAGCCTGGATAAAGCAGGCAACGAGGTTCCGGCTGGTCGAGGAAAACGTGAAAACCTGTCGATCAAGCTGAGTCGTGACGACGGCAAAACGTGGCCCGTGAATAAAACGCTCGACCCGGGTGCCAGCGCTTATTCAGATCTTGCCGTGCTGCCTGATGGTACGGTGCTGTGCCTGTACGAACGGAAAGAAGATATCGCGTGTGCTCGATTTAACCTGGAATGGGTCACAGCGCCGTAGGGTAAGACGCGGCGACGCGGCTGGGTGCAAGGTTTCGCGTAACGAAAGTCGTCGGTTGTTGACAACAATTGAACACCGAACAAGGATGCGACTCAGTCACAACGTGGCTACAACATGTCGTCCCGTTGGGACTTACCAGTGCCGATCAGTTCAGCCCTTCGTAAACCTTCACGTCGTCAATACTGATGCCGCCGTGGTCGACGCCTTTGAAGTCGATCTGCTGCTGGTCGACCATGTCGATCAACGGATCCTTGAAGACGCGTTTCTTATCCCCGATCTTCACCAGCATCACGCCTTTCGTCAGTTCGATCGTGACATCAACCCATGTATTCAGCGGCAACGACAGGTCGTTGATGGGGATGATCTTCTGATTCTTCTTCAACGTTAACTTCGTGCTGTCTTTGGCGAACGTCAACGTGTTGACATGGTGGCCAACGTCGATCAGCGGGAACCTTGCGTGATAGTCTTTGGCGTCGAATTTGACTCGAAAATGAACGACCAGATTTTCCGGCACTTTCTCCAGCCACATCACCGGCTTGAAACCTGCGTGAGCTTTATCGCCTTCGGCAACTTTCCTGTCCTGGTATTCTTTGGGCGATGGACCGCCGACGAGGACGCCGTCTTTGATAACCCACGTGCTTCCCTGTCTGGTCTGCCAATAGTTCGTGTCGATCTTGCCACCGCCGAAGTCGTCTTCGTAAACCAGCTTCATCGACTGGAAGAGTTCGGGCTTGTAGTCGTTGGCCAGTAGGCTGGAGGAAACGAATAGCAGACACATGCACAGCAATTGGGATTTCATTTTGAGTCTTCTCGGTTAGAGGTCGGACGATTCACTGGAGTTTAACAAACTGTCCTGACGATTCCGCCATTCACTCGCTTGCGTTTCGTGCCTGTAATGAAAACCGGTCGGTACTTGTCTGTGGACTTCCTGCTCAGTACGCTGTCGTCGCCATACGACTTCCGGATTTCAGGCGAGCCCACGATGTCGAACCCATATGAAGCACCGAAATATGAACCTCGTGATCGACCGGCTCGTGAGCAGTCGGTCGCTGTGCGGGCGAAACCCTGGCATCCGCTGTGGGGCGTCTTTTCTGCTGTTGTGTTCGATTTTGTGACGAGTTTTCTGGTGGGGACCGCCTTCGGTTTCGTGGTCGCAGTGATCCTGACTCTGTGGGAGAATGCCGCCTGAAGACATCGACGCTTTGGTAAGCCCCCTAAACGACAGTTTGCAGTTTTATACGTCTGCCACCGTGATTGGGCTTCTGGTTTCTTGTGTTGCTGGCATGGCCTGTGTGAATTTTACGCGAGGCGTTTCGCTGGACTATCCGATTCTTGCGGGAATCATTACGGCGACACTGGGAGCAGTCTACCATCGTGAGGGCCTTGCTGAATTGCTGTCGCCACTGAGAGTTCTAACGGCCGCAGCGACTGTCGGTGCCTATTTGGTCGGCGGGATGTATGCCATAAGCACCCGCCCACAAATAATCGTACATAATGAATGACCATCTAGTGATTCAGGTAAGGATGATCCG
>CALFOL010000587.1 GCA_937919915.1 uncultured Planctomycetaceae bacterium | reverse complement strand
CTGCACGCTCCGGGAGCCCGATTGCTATCCGCAACAGGTTGACCGCCTTCGCAGCCCAATTACCGACACACGCTCCTCGCGGGCAACTTCTGAGCGGTCTGCGAACCCGCAAATTCGCCCGCGCCGTTCGCCGCTGCGCTACGAGTGAAAATTCGGCCAATTTGTTGTTGCTCCCCCCTGCGACCGAGCGCCAGTGCCTCCGCTCACCGCCAAACGAGCTGCTTCCACCTCACACATCCCCCAACGAACCGGTGAAATGGGTCTTAAGTCCAAAACTGCTCACTGTGAGTATTTAGACGTCCCAACCAGAGGATGCACCCGCATTGAGCGACCAGCACTCTGCGCCGGCAAGTACATCTCCAGCGTTTCTACCAGTTCACCCGCCGGCGCCGCGTGCTGGTAGACTTCGACGGTTGAAAACTGCGTGGCCTTCTCCCCCAACCTCCGGAGAAGCTGGGCCAGCCGCTCAAACCTCCTGAGAATCCGGAATTTCCACGAACAGCAGTTTGCACGGCCCCCGCGTTCCTGACACAGTGACCGAAAGATGACCAACCTCAACAAAAACTCGGTTACGGCCCCTGAACTTCTCGCCCCCGCCGGCGACTGGGACTGCGTTCGCGCCGCGGTTGAAAACGGCGCTGATGCGATCTATCTGGGCTTGGATTCCGGCTTCAATGCCCGAGCCCGAGCCACCAACTTTCGGCTCGACAACATTGCCGAGCTAATGGACTACCTGCACCGCCGGTGCGTCAAGGGCTACGTCACCCTCAACACACTGGCGTTCACCGACGAACTTCCGCGTATGGAAGACGTTGGTCGACAACTGGCCGCAGCCAACGTCGACGCCGTCCTGGTACAGGATCTGGGCGTCGCCCGGCTGCTGCGAGAAATTTGTCCGGAACTCCACCTGCACGCGTCAACACAAATGACACTCAGCAGCGCCGAATGCATCGCAGTCGCCAAAGATCTGGGCCTCGAACGCGTCGTTCTGCCGCGGGAACTTTCGATCAGTGAAATTCGAGACATCAGCAGCAAGACAGACATGCCGCTGGAAGCATTCATTCATGGAGCGTTGTGTGTCGCCTATTCCGGGCAATGCCTGACCAGCGAATCGCTCGGTGGCCGCAGCGCGAACCGTGGCCAGTGTGCTCAGGCCTGTCGCCTTCCGTATGACCTGATCTGCGATGGCGAAGACGTTGACCTCGGCGATCAGAAATACCTGCTCAGCCCACAGGACCTTGCCGCGTTCGACCTGACCGCAGAACTCATCGACGCAGGAATCTGTTCCTTCAAAATTGAAGGCCGACTCAAGACGCCCGAATACGTCGCCAACACCGTGCAACATTACCGCGTGGCCATTGATGCGGCTATCGCCGGGCGAAAGGCGGAGTTCACTCGCAAACAGGTGGACGATGTCGAAATGTCGTTCTCACGAGGCTTCAGTCCGGGCTGGCTGAACGGTTGCGATCACAAGATGCTGGTCCCCGCCACAAGTTCTGCCAAACGTGGTGTGCTGCTGGGCGATGTGGTGGAAGTTTCTTTTGACCGCGTCTGCGTGCGACTGGAAAGCTCTCTAGCGGCAGGCGATGGCATTGTGTTCGAAGGCGACCGAGAGCAAAACACTGAACAGGGCGGCCGCGTCTACGAAATTTTCCGCAACAACGAAATACAAACCGGCGTCGTTGACGGTGGTGTTGTCGAACTGGCGTTTGATCGCAACGGCATTGACGTTTCGCAACTGCACGCGGGGCTGAAGATCTGGAAGACAGACGACCCGCGGTTGAACAAGCGGCTTCGTGCCACCTTTGAAGGCCCTGACGCAAACCGTCGCGTGCCGCTGGATATCGACGTCACAGCCGTGGCTGGCGCAAATGTTCGGATCACTGCGACCGCCGCTAACGGAGCCACCTGCGAAGTCATCTCCGAGTCGCCGCTGGAAGTCGCTCGCAAACATCCACTGACCACGGACACCCTGCGAGAACAACTCAGCCGACTCGGTGCGACAATCTTCGAACTCCGCAATCTGCACGCGAGCATCGAAGGTGGACCAATGATCCCGCTAAGTGTGCTCGGGCAATTGCGGCGTGAAATGATCGAACGTCTAAACGCCAGTACGCTATGTGATACACGAATCGTGGCAGCAGAGCTCGTGCTTCCGCGACTGCAAGCCGGCATCAATACCAGGAAACAGTCCACGTCGCCCCCGCTGTCGCCTTCGCTGTCGCCTTCGCTGAACATTCTCTGCCGCACGCTCGACCAGCTGCGAGCCATCGTCCGGACCCTGGCCGACAGCGACGATGCACTCGCCCCAACCATCTACGCGGACTTCGCTGACATCCGCGAATACGGTGATGCGGTTGCGATCGGGCGAGACACCAGCATCCGCGTGTATCCGGCAACACCGCGTATTCAAAAGCCAGGCGAAATCGGCATCTTCAAAGCGATGCTGAAGCATCAACCGGATGGTGTTCTGATTCGAAACCTTTCGGGCCTGGCTTTCTTCCACGAACACAACACCCCAACAGTCGCCGATTTTTCTCTGAATGTCACCAACGAACTGACCGCCGAATATCTCATGCAGCGCGGCGTGCAGCGGCTCACGCCGTCTTACGACATGAACCGCGATCAGCTGATGGATCTGGTGAACGTGGTTCCCGCCGACTGGCTGGAGGTCGTCATTCATCAACACATGCCGATGTTTCATATGGAGCATTGCGTGTTTTGTGCGGTGCTGTCTCCCGGTACAAACAAAACCAACTGCGGCCGTCCCTGTGACTTTCATAAGGTCGAACTTCGCGACCGCATCGGGCAGGAACATCCGTTAACCGCCGATGTCGGTTGCCGCAACACGCTGTTCAATGCCACGCCGCAAAGCTCAGCCGAAGTCGTCCCATCACTGTTATCGCACGGCATCCGAAACTTCCGCATAGAACTTCTGTACGACGACGAAGCCCGCATCAACGAAATTCTGAACCTGTACCGCGGACTGTTATCCGCAACGTTCAGCGGCCCCGAAGTCTGGCAACAGTTGAAAGCCAGCAACCGAGTCGGCGTCACCCGCGGGACATTGGAAGAGCGTCGTAACCCGTTGGCAATCCTCTAGAACCGGCCATTTAACCCGCTGCCAACGACGGGGCCCGCCCGGGTTAAACTAATGAACTTACAGGACACCACACCACATACGCGACGAACTCAACACTCAGGCTGAGTGTCAGCAGGAAACGTTTTCCTCAACGTAATCTACCGGAACCTCCGCCTTGCCATCCGTCGAACCAACTCAGTCAGACGCATACGAAACTCACGCCTTTCTGCTGCGAGCCGCCGAGTTATTGCATCGGCATGGTACGCCATCGTTCCGACTCGAAGGCGTGATGGGAAAGGTCGCTCACAGCCTGAACGTTCCAAGCGTCTTTCTGTATACCCCGACAGCTCTTGTGGTGGCATTGGGCAGCGGGGCGAATGAGAAAACCTATCTGCGTCGCGTGGATTCCGGTAGTGTTGACATCAGCAAGGTCCTGGCTTTCGATGCGACGCTGGAAGACCTTCAAGCCGGGGCAATCACGATCAGCGAAGCGACGCGCAGACTTGAAACAACAGCCAACGCTCCGGCAACATTTGGTCTGCCAGTGTCGCTGTTTGCGGCGGCTGTCGCGTGTGCCGGAATCGCCGTGATCTTTGGCGGCAATATAGCGGACACTTCCG
>CALFOL010000586.1 GCA_937919915.1 uncultured Planctomycetaceae bacterium | reverse complement strand
TGCCCGATGACTTCGGATCGAACGTCTCGATATGCGACACGCCGCCGGTGGCAAACAGAAAAATCACGCGCTTCGCTTTCGCAGCAAACTGCGGCGGCTTGGGCGCAAGAGGACCGTCGCTGGCCGGTGCCGAATCATCCGCCAGCAGTTCAGAAAGAATGCCAGGCAGCAGCATAGATCCGCCGACCATCGAACGAACAAAAGGGCGACGTGGGATTTGAGAAGTGTGTGTCATACGAGGTCAGTCCACATACAAAAATTCATTGGTGCGGAAGAGGGCGCGGGAGAAGCTGGTCCACCGTTGCTGGTTAAGATCGGCTTCTGACAGTTTGTTGTCGGGGTTTAGCTTTGTATCCAGTTTGCCGAAGTATGCTTTCGCATTCGATTGATCTTCATCGGAAGGTGGACGACCAAAGCACAGTTCGAAGGCCAGATTCAATCTCGCGTCATCGTTGTCGCGTTCTTTGATCAGACGTTCGGCAAAGTGCGTCGCCCGGTCGTGGACGAAATCGTTGTTCAGCAGATACAGCGACTGCACGGTGGTGACGGAGTTGTCGCGTTTGGCCGTGGACGCGTTTCGGTCGGCGCCGTCGAACGTCGTGAAGAACGGTCGCGAATTGAGCCGCGCCGTCATCATGTAGACACTGCGGCGGTTGGTGTCGTAGCTGTCTCGAAACGGATGATGCTGCGTGTATTCCCACTTGTCGGCCGGCGGAAACGGATGCGGCTCGTCCATGCGGGATGCGTCGAGCTCTCCACTGAGCAGCAGCAGGGTGTCGCGCAGAGATTCGGCGTCCAAACGATGTCGGTTGAATCGCCAGTGCAGTTCATTTTCGGGATCGACTGAAGTGGCGCTACTGAGCTTGTCCGCTTTGCTATCCAGTTGATAGACCGTCGACGTCATCATCAGCCGATGCATGTGCTTGATCGACCAGCCGTTCTGCATAAAACGCGTCGCCAGCCAGTCGAGCAGTTCTGGGTGAGTGGGCGTTTGGCCGCGTGCTCCGAAGTCGCTGGGCGTCTTTACCAGGCCGGCACCGAAGTGATTCTGCCAGATGCGGTTCACCATCACTCGCGCAGTCAACGGGTTGGATTTGTCGGTCAGCCATTCGGCCAGTTGCAGCCGTCCGCTGTGTTTTGCTTGCTCTTCCGTCAGACGCTGTCCGCCCAGCAGGTCGGGAAACTTGCGAGGAATCACGTCGCCCGGCTGTTTCGGTTCGCCGCGTTGGTGCAGTGCTGCATCCGCCGCTTTGTCATCGGCAACGGCATAAGCGAGTTCCTCACCGGGTTTGCCGTCCTTCATCAGCGGGACGAAGTCTCGCGGTTTCTTGTCGAGTTCAATTCCGGGGAAGGCGTACTTCGTGCTGTTGAAGATTCCGTACAGCCCGTAGTAGTTCGTCTGCAGGATCAGATCGAACTTGTGATCGTGGCACCTTGCGCACGACAGCGTCAGCCCAAGGACAACGCGACCCATATTGTCGATGGTGTCTTCAATGGTCAGATGCTGCGGATATTCGTCGATCACTGAACCGAATCGGCGGGAGATCGCCACGTAACCCGTGGCGACGATGTGTTCATTGTGTTCTGCGTCAGTAGCTGCCGGCATCAGGTCGCCGGCGATCTGTTCGCGAAGAAACTGGTCGTACGGCTTGTCGTTGTTGAAGGCATCGATGATTTAGTTGCGATAACGGTACACCTGCGGAACCGGGTAATCCGAATTCTCACCGGCGGTGTCCGCGTACCGCACCAGATCCATCCAGTGACGTCCCCAGCGTTCACCGTACTGCGGAGACGCCAGCAAGCGATCGACGACGGTCGCAAATGCGTTCGGTGATGTGTCCTTCAAAAACGCTTCCACTTCCGCGGGAGACGGAGGCAGGCCGATCAGGTCAAAGGTGGCTCCACGGAAAAACGTGACGGGCGGATCGGCGGCTAACTCGGGCAATCCCAAAAGCAGCATTGCCAGCACGGTTAGGTTTTGAATTGGAAACGTCATCGAAGGATTCGCTGAAAGGTGTCGTCATTCATGGTGTCGCAAACGTTGCCGTTCAAGGTAGCAGACACACTCCGTGTGCCGTCCGTCAACGTTCTGACTTTGTTCTTTGCATTGTCATGGCCGGACGGCACGGTGGAGCGTGCCTGCTACTTTTCAACGCGAATTGCGTCGACCGATTTTCCCTCACGTTTCTTTGGGCCCAGCCGATCTTTACAACCCACCGCGGTCAGCATGGTATTGTACACGTCCACACCCTCCGCACCGACATCCGAAATGTCCCCCGTCTTCAATCGACCGTTGGCCCCCGTGATGGCGTGGAAGACGCCGGACAGCTCGCGTTTGACATCGTTGTGGCGGCCGTCGCCCGATTCCGTGGAAATCGTGATCATCGAATTCTCCAGAATCGTCTTTCCATTGCCATCGAGCGAATGCCGGTCATCCAGACGGCTAAGGAAATACGCCACTTCCCGCATCTTCAGATGAGCGTGTGCTCGCAGGGCTTCGTTCGGTTTCTTCTCATCAAATTGATGCCACCATTCGTGGCTGCAGCCGCCGAAACCGGACTTCTTATGCTGAGCTTCGTCGTCAAAATGGAAGACTTTGCGCCCTTCGTATTCGTAGTCGCCTTTCAGCCGAATGCGTTCGCCGGCGGCAAGAAACGTCAAAGCGCCGAATCGTGCACGGTCGGTTTGAATAGCCAGAGCATACAGGTCGGCCATTAATCGCCATTCGGTGGTGAGTTCTTCCAGAGTGATGTCGATGCCTTCTCCACCCGGATCAGCCGAACCACCGTGCAGCACACGAGATTCCGGTGGCCGCTGCGGAGCGCCGGCTTTGGCGTTCATTGTGTAGGCTCGCTGTTCGAATTCGCGAATTCGTTCCAGATGCTCGGCCACGCGACCTTTCGACGTCGCCCCCCAAGGCAAATTGTCGCCTTTGTAGTATTTGTATTCATCGACAACTGTCTCCAGGACGCTGCGTTTCAGCCGTGTGCGGCGGTCATCTGTATTTTCGTTGGCGGCGTCGATCGTGCCGAAGACTCGCTCAAACAGGTCACGCGGTGATTCCTGCATCGTGGCGGCCACCGTTCCGTCCGGGTTGTAGCTGTGGAAATAGCGACCAATGCGACTGCGACGAAAGAACGTTCCGCCAACCAGCGCGGGCACCATTCCGGGCGGCAGACCTTTGGGATAAGCGGATCGGCGCAGTGCCTGATGGATCGAGGCACCGCCGGCTTTGGC
>CALFOL010000585.1 GCA_937919915.1 uncultured Planctomycetaceae bacterium | reverse complement strand
CTAACGGGAACTCTTCAGGTGCTGGCTGGCCTGGGTCAGCACTCGTCGTTCGCGGTCCGTCAGACTGCCTTCGCCACTTTCGCTGATCTTCGCCAGGATCTGGTCGACCTGCGCGGAGTAATCAACTTCCGGCTGTACACCGGGATTGAAAACGCGAAGATCAGTTCGCGGAAGCTGTACTTCACGAGCTTGACCGACGACTTTGCCAAGCCATCCCGTCAAATTCATGTGCCACTGAAAATACAGGAAGCCGAAAATCAAGCCTCCCAGGTGAGCAGCATGTCCGATCTTCACTCCTGACGCAGCAAACAGATTGGGTGCCATCCCCAGAAAGCCAAGGGTGTCGTACGCGACGGCGATCAGCAACAGCCAGCGCGCCTGGACGGGCACGATGCCGAAAACGTAGAGCTTCATTTTCGGATAGTGCATTGCGAACAGGACAAACACGGCACTCACCGCTCCGGATGCTCCCAACGTCCAGTCCTGACCTGGAGAACGCCAGATCGCCATCGACGACGCCTGCACAATTCCTGCGAACACGGCTGAAGTGAGATAGACAGCGAGAAATTCTCGCTCGCCCAGAGTGCGTGACACAATTCGGCCAAGAAAAAACAACGCCAGCATATTGCAGACGATGTGAGTCAGCTGTGTTTCACTGTGACAGAATGCATAGGTCAACAGACGCCATACCTGCCCGGACTTAAACAGAAGATCACGCTCCAGCGCCAGCCAGTCAAACGCCAGCGAGCTGGTGGGTACGGCCGCTCTGTGTGAGAGCATCTGCAGCAGATATACTCCAATCGTTACAAAGATAATCTTCGTAACGATCGACATCGGTGGTCGCTGCACGGCCTGGTCATTGTATGTTGGTGATCCGAATATTCGGTTACTGATACCCATCCGCGGGACTACCCATGCAGTAAGTGAAAGAAATTTGATTGCCGGAGGTGTGTGCTGTCATGCAAAATCCTCCCACGTCGTCAACATCCTGACGCCAGGGGTTCAGCGGAACAATTTTGCTCCCATGCTAGCTCCGTCTTAGGCATCGACGTGATGGCACCGGCAAAATGAGCCGACCTTTAACAGCAGACAACTGCTCGTGGAAACAGGTCGGTTTGCGCTTGCTCAACCAGCCGCAACGATTCGGATACTCACGATCTCGGAACACCCCTCGCATCAGATCCGCAGACTTGACCTGGCCTTCGCATTGGCAGCCGGGATCGCGGTCGCGTGCGTCCTGAGCTCCCAGCCCACAGTAAACTGGCCGTTTGAAGATACCGCCAACTATTTGTCTGTCGCCAGCTCCGCCATTAACGGTGACGGACTCCAAACCGACCTTATCTATTATCCGGAACAAGCCAGCTTCCGCTCGCTTCCGGCACCCCAAACCGTCTTCCCGCCAGGTTACTCACTTGCAGTCGCAGCGGTCACTCAAATCGGCGACCTGACGGTCGAACGCAGTTCACAGATTCTGTGTCTGACTGGTTACGCGTGCTCTGCACCGTTACTCATGTGCCTGGCCATTTTCTGCGGGCTGCGACGAACGACTGCTGCTATTATCGTCGGAGTGTGGTTACTGACCACGTCGTTTTGGGTATACACCTGCAGCATCACGTCGGAGCCCTTGTTTATCGCGCTAACCATGACGGCCATCGCCGGCTGCAGTTCATCAGAAAACCGTTGGCGGATGCGGCTGGTTGCTGGAACCGCAACTACCGGTACGTTTTCGATCCGCTATGTGGGCGTTTTCTTGCCGTCACACTGGGCCTGGCAGTCCTTAAACAATATCGATCAGAGATTCGGAATCTACTGCGATGTGTTTTTCTGTTGCTGGGCCCGATGGCGTTTCTGATGGTGATTCTGTTCACACGCAACCATCTTCTCAGTGGAAACTGGCGTGGTGGCAACAACTATGAGTCTCAGTCATTCTACGATGTGCTGATCATCTTCTATTACTCCGTGTGCCGCCTGATTGGCTTTTTCAAAAACGGCCGTCCTGCGGGGCGATCTCGCGTCAATCGGACTACTGACCAGCACGACAGTTCTGACAGTTGCCGCGCTAAGTCGTATTTCAGTCGGCGGCTTGCTGACATGGTGAAGAAGCCTTGACATCAGGCAAACGTCGATCGTGCTTTACGGTCCGATTTCTGTGGCGATGCTGTTCTACCTGGACATCACATCAAACTCCCGCATGACGACTCGATTGTTGCTGCCGACTGTTCCATTTTTCCCTGTGACGCTGGGTTTGATTATTGAACAGGTCCTCCGCAGTCAGGGATGGCTGCGCAGGATATCCGTGCTTGCGACAGTCACCATGATCGTGTCTGTAATCGCAGGTCAGCAGACAACACTGGCAGAGTTCCATAACGACGCGCGAGTCGGTCGGGCGGTGCATTCGATACTGCAGCAGCGAGTCAGTGCCGACAGCACATTGCTGACCGACCTGCAGCGTCGCATCACGATCGACGCAACGCTGTTAAGCTGCCAGCCACTGTTGACCAGCTTCTACCTGAAACGCCCGGTTCTGGGTCTGCTCACAAGCTATTTCAACACCAACAGGAAAGACTGGACGGCAGAAACAACGCTGCGGTACATCGACGGCTTCCAAGTTGGCTGTGTACTATTACTCGCGAATACAGAAATCACAAACGACGCTCAGTTTTTTCAGGACATAGAAGACGGCCGAACACCAATCTGGCTGCGGCTCGAACAATCGGCAGCAGGTTACCGGCTGTTCAGAGTCGTAAAGGAGTAGCAAACCATCGCAGCGAACCTGA
>CALFOL010000584.1 GCA_937919915.1 uncultured Planctomycetaceae bacterium | reverse complement strand
TAGCGAAAGACTCGCTCGTCGGGAATGGCATTGGGCTCGGAGCATATCTTGTCCGATAGTCGCAGAGCGACGACATGAGATAGCCTCGGACTTTAGTCCGAGGTGACGCCCCCGAGATGCGACTCTCACGGCTGTTTCGCTGTTCTGTTGTCTGCGATCGCCGTTTGAAATCCCGTGATTCGGTTTTCGGTAAGCTGCACTTTGCCAACGTTCGCGCCGATACGGATACCAGTTCGCTTCATCGGATCACGCTCCTCAATGATTTGATTGTTGATGATACGAGCGTCTTTGGTCTTTCCGGTGATATCGATGGCCACGCCGTCATCGCCACCGCTGTTGATGATGCGATTGTTTTCAATGAGGTTTCTGTTCGCCCAAAAGTCGACTCCCCGTGAATCATCACGAAACAGAATACCGATCTTACCGCTGTTGCGGATTTCGTTATTTCGCATCACGTTGTCGGTATCGCAGTGGCCGGTCGAGATCCCGTAGCTGGTGTTGCCGTCGATCAGGTTGCCTTCCGCAAGTCCGTATTTGACACCCCAGCACCAGAACAGGCCGAGGTTATTGCGTTCCAGTTTGTTGTTTCGAATGATAGGTCGTTGTGAACCAGAACCGGGATGCACGCCAAGGTTTGTGTTATCGTGACTGTGGCAGTCTTCGACGACGACGTCGTGGCAGATCTGAAAACTGATGCCGTCTCCGTCGTAGTTGCGAGCCGTGACGTTTCGCATTGTGTACCGATTGCAGTCCTGCAGAAAAATGCAGCCGCCATAGTTGCCGTTCAGGTTGGTGCAGTTGGCTTTGTTTCCGTCGAGTGTCAGATTTTCGATCACGACATCCGACGTGTATTCACTGGTTAGCAGCGGGAACAGCGATGAACACGTTGGTTTTCCCGTGAGCCACAGATTTTCCCTGAGTCCATTGTTGAGCTTGAAGCGGTTGCCTGATCGAGCGACCAGTGTTCGCTTGATCACTGTCTGGCTGCCGTTATTTGGGTCCTTCGCCATGAGAGTGATACCGTCACCGACCTGGAATTCGCCCGGTTTTTCGAGAGTGATTTCCTGATCGTACCAATCCGAATCCGCTGAGAGTGCGACTGATTCTGATGCACCGCGGGTGACGATGGTTTCGTCGCCACTTCCCACCAGGCGGATCTTCGACGGCAGGTGCACGGCGTTTCGCAGGGTGAATGTTCCGGGCAACAGCTGAACTGTTCCGCCTCCAAGGCGAGCAACATAGTCAACGGCCGCTTGAATCACCTGATCACTGTTACCGACGAGGTCACCGGACTTCGTTCCGACCTTCAGTGTGAGTCGTTCTTCCCAATTCGGTTCAAACCGTTCGTCGCCATCGGTGGCGCGGGGATTAGTAACGGGCGGGTGCCCATCGGCGAACGTGCGTGGGAGAGAACTCAACGCAACAGCGACGGTGCTCAGGAAGGTTCGGCGTTTGAAGTGCGGCATGCAAGTGTCTCCGGAATTGAATCGTTGCTTGTGTGAGTGATTCGTTAAATATTTCGCAACGTGAGTTGCGAATTTAGCCCGGCGTGAGTACACGCGGGGAATCTGCGAGGCGCATCCGCCAGTACTCCGCTTAATGATGTCGCGGAGCGTCTTTCCCCCCCCCCGGTGTGTTCACCGGGGGCTAAATTTGATTGTCACTTTTGCCGCTCTGCCCATGCTCGGCCGGGCCGGTCGACTTGGAAACTCACCAGGCGTTGACCGTCAACTTCCGTGACGTAAATCGTGCAGCCGTCCGCGCCGCCGAAGCAGAGGTTCGATGGTTTGGTTCCGAGGACGTTGATCTCCTGCAGGATTTCTCCCTGCGGCGTCATTTTGACCACGGTACCTTTTCCGTGACGCGTGATGTACAGGTTGCCGTCAACATCGCAGCGCATGCCGTCGAAGCCGTGGTCCGGGAACTGCTTGATCAGTCGCTTGTTGGTCAGGTTCCTGTCTCTGTCGATATCAAACGCCCAGACATTGCGCTGTTTAGATTCGTTGACGTACAGCGTTGTTCCATCCGGGCTGACGTCGATTCCATTGGTTGTGCCCATGTCCTTTGCGAGTAATGTTGTGGTGCCATCGATGTCGATTCGCCACAGTTGACCGGTACCGTCTTTCCAGTTGGGGTCGCTGGCGTACAACGTTTCGTTCGGAGCAATGGCGAGATCGTTCGGCTGGTTCATGGCGTCGTTGTGAGCGAACGTTGTGATCTCACGCGTTTCAGCGTTCACCTTCAGGATGTTGTGTTTTGGATAATCGGCGACGAAGAAATTGCCGTCTTTGTCGAAGCGAATGCCGTTGCCGATGCTGCCTTCAGGAAGCGTGACGAATACTTCGCCAGAACCGTTCGGGCTGACTCGACCGATCGTTCCCTGTTGTCCAAAGTTGACGGCGAAGATGTTGCCAGCCCTGTCGCAGGCGGGGCCTTCGATTCCGGGTGTGAATGCACTTGGTTGCGTAACTGTCCGCGCCGTCCACAAGGGTTGTTCGAGTGTGAAGACGATGTCTGCGGGTGCGCCGAACTTGGCGGGAAGTGGAATGTTGGAGAAGGTAGCGTCGTCCCCGTTGCGGCTTTGCCACAGGCCGTTCAGCGCAACCGTTCTTGTTTCACCGTTCCGTCGCCAGGCGATCGTCGGCGCGACCGCCATCACCTTCATATTTTCGCTGGTGGTGCGTATCACGAGCAGGTTGGCGTCGTCTGGCTGAATGGCGTCATCGGGAATCATCAATTGTTTTGACGTCGCTCCTCCGGTGATGCCAGTCTTTACTGGCTGCCCGTTCAGCCAGACTTCGACCCCTGGATCCTGCGCATGCGCGTTCAGGCCGAGCATGATCGCAGTATCGTTGTCACGATCGTTCGGGAACCGAACAGCGCAGCGATACCATCTGTTGTCACCCAAACCTTTGGCGATGTCGACCAAAAACCAGTGGTCCTGAGGGTCCGATTTTCGAGCGTGCGACGCCTCAATGTCGGTCGCCCAGCAGATTCCCTGATAAAGAAGTCGGGTAAACGCCCGGCTGAGGTCGTAGAAGTCGTCGATGTGCCCCATCGACGTGTAAAACGATCGGCCACCGTCCGCACGGTTGAATGTCCATGTCACTGGTTCCGGCGGCTGACCTTCAACCGTGCCTGTTGTCAGCACGAACGTTCCTTTGGCCAGCGGGGACGTTTGATAAAGCGAGCCACCCTGTCGTTGCGGAATGAGGTAGGCGTTGTTCTGGATGTCATGCGGTGCGGAAGAACTCATTGTCACTATTGACTTCGAGTCGTTCCCATAATGACCGTGGTAGTTGCCTCCGAAAACTTCGGCGTCGAATTCCGGCCAGTCGGAAAACCCCTGAGGTGGTTTTTTGTCGCGAAGCGAAAACGCATGGCTGGCGGTACGAATGCCGATCACCGGCTTCCCTGACTTCACGTAGTCGCGAATGATCTGCATGTCCGCAGTCGGTAGCACGCGGCGCCGGACACTCACCAGTAGCACGTCCGCCGTTTTGACGGCGGCAATACCGGGCAGGCTGTTGCGTTCTCGGTCGCTGGCGAACACCGTTGTGACTCGGAAGTCGCGACCAAGATGACTGGCAGCGAACTTCGGTAACGTTTCTTCTGTTTTATATTCCTGTTCGCCGATCAGCATGACCAGATGAGGCCGCGTGTCGTTCTTAAAACGAAACGTTTTTCCGCCGAGAAACTGGTCACTGGTGATGGTGGGGCAGACGTAGCGTTCCACGTGCGACACGATCAGGTCGGTGCCGGTGAAGTGGCTGACGTACGGCCAGCGTTTGGGGTTATACATCGTGTCCGTCATGTCTCGCATCAGCACGACGTTCTTCCCATTGCGAGCCATTTGCCGCAGACCGAACGGTCGTCCGAGGACGCACATGTTGGTGTGCACGCCAGTCAGGATGACGTTGCGAATGCCTCGCTGCTGCAGCACGTTCCAGACTTCGTCGCCCTTGTCGCTAATGAAGTCGCGGCTTTCATCGATCGTGATCATGTCAGTTTGTGTCTGCCACGGCATTCCCGGATTGCGCCCCATGGCTTTCAGCTTCGCTGCCCATTCGGCATGTTCCGCGGGGTCATCGTCTTCGCCTCCGTCTGATTGGTCGATCGGATAAACGGCGCGCTCTTCGGTCGGCACAACGCTGCACCAGGATTTGCAGTCGTGTGGTACAAAGTCGGCTGTCGGTGCGCTGACGGCTCGTTTTCGCGCCGGATGAGTTTCATAAGCTGGCATGCAGTCGCTGGGCGAATGGATGATCGTCACGCCTTCATTGCGAGCTTTCATCAGAACATCATTCAGGCGAGGGACGAATTCCTCCAGCCGCCGAACGGCGTTTAGGCAGTGGTGATAGTCCCAGACATCGCAAACGATAATCGCCGTTTCTGCCGGCTTCCATTTTTCGTCGCGAACAAGCTGGTGAAACCGCCCGCTGTTGAGGCTGCTTTCCTGCTGGTATCGAAGCGTGAGCTTCAGTGGTTCAGCGGCATGGGTCGTTGTCATCAGGGCCACAACAAAAGCAAAGGTGAATACAAGACGAACGCAGGATCGGACCGAACTCATGAGCAGCTTCCTTCAAGGCAGGTTGAAGGTGTGCAGTCTCACTGACGCCGAAGCGATGTGCAACTGTGCAGTGCTGGCTGAATGGCCGCAACCCGCGAGGCTCGCCTGCGGCTTGCGCAAAACGTTGAGCTGCGGAATTTGATGAAATATCTGCAGACAGGATTGACGTGCCGACACTTCATAGGCGCAATGCCTACAGTGTGTCGGCAAGGTGTGGTTGACCAGGAGCAACAAAAATGGCTGAAAGTGATTCTTCCCCGCTCACGATGGCTCAGCGCGAGATCATGGAAGTCGTGTGGGCGAAAGTTGAAGTGACGGTGACCGAAGTACGCGACGCTTTGGAAAAGAAGCGTGATCTGGCCCGCAATACCGTCCAGACAATGATGGTGCGGCTCGAAGAACGTGGTTGGCTGCAACATCGGGAACAGGGCCGCACATTCATCTACTCAGCGGCCCGGCCAAAAACGGTTTCGCTGGGGGCGAAAGTAAGTCAGATGGTCGACCGTTTGTTCGCCGGTTCTCCCGAGGACCTTGTGAACGCGCTGATTGAGTATCGCGGTCTTTCGATTGACGAATCCGAACGGATTCGTGGCATGATCGAAAAGGCAGAATCGAAAAAACGAGGAGGCAAGTCATGATCGAAGCGCTCTGGAATCCCAACAATGAAACGCTTGTTTGGGCTTTGAACGTTGTGTTGCAGGTCGCGCTTGTGGCGGCATCGGCAGTACTGATCGGCTTGACACTGCGCCGTTCGCCGGCGGCTCGGTACTGGTTGCTGTGTTCAGCGTTACTTGTCGTGACTGCGTGCCCCATCCTGGCGGCGATCGTTCAGTCGTCAGGTATAAGTCTGATCTTTGTAGACATGGCTGAAATTGGCTTCCAGGCGGAAATGGAGTCGTCGGGCAACGGCCTGCAAATCGCTTCACTGAAAACCGAAACTCAGGTGCCGCAGCACAATTCAATGGTCTCTGTCGACAACACATCACAGCAGTTGCCTCGATTAGAATCAGAAGCTCCCGCATTAGCATTCGAACAGCCGGGCACCACGCAGGCGAACGTTGCCACCACAACTGCT
>CALFOL010000583.1 GCA_937919915.1 uncultured Planctomycetaceae bacterium | reverse complement strand
AGCGGATTGAATTTCACGGGTGCGGTTGCGGACCTGAGATTCCAGTCGAGCCACGCGAACTCAGTAGACAACTAAAATTCGGCCTGGAACTGCGTTCGAAACAGCGTGCCGGAATCTCCCGCCAGAAACTCCGTCGCTGTGTTATTGAGCGGACTGCCGTCCACCTGAGTCACATCGAATGTGAGCTTCACCTTCTGAGTGTCCAGCGGGTACAGATTCACGCCCACGCCGTATTCGGATGTATTGCCGAACGGGCCGCTGACCTGTGAGTACCGTACGTTCCAGTCGAGCTTCTTAGGAACGATCACACGACCACCTTCGACAAAGAAACCATTCTGAGCGATTTTGGTTCGGGCCAGAGCCCCATGTCCCTGCAGATCCTGCAGCCAGCGGAAATAGAATTCCGAGTTAACGCTCCAGCCCCGATACTTCATGGCAGCGTCGACCGCGTACAGGTACACGTCGAACTCAGAAACCGTGGTTCCTGGCGTGAGAGCTCCGTTCTGCGTCAACGGCGTTCCATCTGACAGACGCACGAAGGTACTTTCTCGCAAAGGGGCACCGGTCGCGTCCAGTCCCTGTTGAGCCGCCCAGGAAAAACTGTGACCGAAGCGGTACAGCGCCTCGCTGCTGCAGTCATGATCAGTCAGCGATTTGCCGAAGCTACCGTTCGGCTCCCACCAGCTCGTGCCGGAAAACGCAAACTTGTTGTTGATCTCGGCTGAATTATGATTCGCAGTTCGGTAGCCGTTGCCCAGCATGATTTCGTAAAACAAGCCATCCGCGGGCTCTCCGGTGGCAAACAGGCCAAGCGTTCGATCGGGACGAAAAAAATCCGTCGCCAGTGGTCGTTCGCTGAGCCGAGTATCGCGAGCTCCCAGCAGCCACTGCCGACTGCCCGGAGCTTTGCGTTTTCCGAATTGCACTCGCAGGGCATCACTGAATTGCCACGCCCACCAGTAGTCGAAGAAGTCGACGGTGTCCCGTCCGTCTGTGTCGCCGTCGAGATGCAGAAAATATGTCAGTCGAGGATCGTGTGCGTATCCAGAAAACACCAGACGAGCTCGTTCGATGTCGAAGGCATTTCGATTGCGGATCGGCCGAGTCGTCCCGGAATTGTCTGCCCACGAATCCCTGTCACGAACAAACCCAACATGCCGAAATTGAATCCAGCCGTTCGTTTTCAATTCAAACGGATGTTTCTTCGGCCCCACAGGCTTGATCAGGAATCCCTTATCGTAGTCGGCAATAAAATTCAGCTGAAAGTTCTTCGGCGTCGAATCTTCACCGCAGGTGTTCGTTAAATTCTGTTCAACAACCACCGGAATTTTCTTCGCGACTGCTTTCTCGCCACATCCTTCGGCTGAACGATCCGCGAGTGGTGCAGCGGGCGATTCAGATTTGTGGTCGCCCGATTTCGTGTTCTCCGCCGCCCGCAGTTCCTGCAACTGCCCTCGCAGCTCGGCAAGTTCTGCAGCTTGTGCGTCGAGCCTGTCGGTAAGCTGGCTAACCGTCGAGCTTTCGGATGGTGACACCTGCGAGAAGCCTTCACACGAAGTCGCAACGAACACGATCACGAGCGTGCAGAATTTCCCCAATCGCCCATCGCCCATCGCCTCGATTCTCCGCATATCCCTTACAACCGTTATTGATAAAGTTATCGTCAATCATGGCGGCGGCATCCAATTCAAACAGAATAGTCCCCGAAGTACTCATGGCAATGGAGGCGTGTTTGGGGGCACGAGTCTATAACGCTAGAGCATTTACTTATTGTTGTGAACGGTGCTGGCTCGCGGGAGCAGGCTTTCTTCGATCGAAACACGTGCCCCGCGGCCACAAGTCAGCGTAATACGCTGTAAAGAACTCTGCCGTCTCGTCACAACAACCTTTCGACAGTCCCGATTGCCAACGTGGTAACGGCTTGAGCTACCGCAAATGTGAGCTTTGCTTTTCTGGGTGCCCGGCGGCTGTTCAGGCCTTCGCCGTATTCGAAAGTATTGCCGAACGCCCACTGACCCGCAAATCCCCGTCCAACCTCCGGGGAACCGTCAAACGGCCATATTCGACGATGAACCAGGCTGAGCGATCTTTGTTCGCAACAGCGGTTCATTGCCCGAGATCTCTGATTCTGTCCCCGGTTGACCGCACGAATGCGCTGGTTGCCGTGCTACGTCGTCAAACGGAATGTCGTATGATAACGTTCCCCGATTGCGGATCGGCCTGCATCGGCAGCAATCGCCCTCCTGGCGACCATCCCTTGTTCTTGTAATAGCAGCGGGACAATTCAAAACCGCCTCGTGACATTTGTGAAACCATGGATGAGATTCTTTACTACGACCGATACCGCGGCGAAGCATGCGTCGAAAAAGTTTATGGCGACAAAGCCCTGCGTTGGACGTACGGTACGCTGACCGGACGCATCTCCCTGAACCTTGTGGTGAAACGAGCATTGTTTTCACATTGGTATGGATGGAGGATGGACCGCCAGAGCACACGAAAGAAAATTGTGCCCTTCATCAGGGACTACGAACTGGATGCCTCGGAGTTCGTGCGTGATGTCGATGCCTTCGCCAACTTCAACGAGTTCTTCTTTCGCGAACTCAAACCGGAATCGCGACCGGTTGATCCCAATCCCTCATCCGTTGTCTTCCCGGCAGACGGTCGGCATTTGTGCGTGCCGGACATTTCCAATTGTGACGGACTGTTTGTTAAAGGCGAAATGTTCGACCTGGCCAAACTGCTGGATGACAAACGCCTGAGTGATCAATACGCCCAAGGCAGCCTGCTGCTCTCGCGATTGTGCCCCGTCGACTACCACCGCTTTCACTTTCCCGCCGCCGGTGTGCCGGGTTCGACCAGACTAATCAATGGCCCACTGTTTTCCGTCAACCCCATTGCACTGTGTCAGAACATTCATATTCTGACGACAAACAAGCGGTGCGTGACTGAGTTAGCAACGGCATCGTTCGGCAAAGTTCTGGTCATGGAAATCGGAGCGACTTGTGTCGGAAGCATCTGCCAAACTTACGTGAAAGGAACGTCGGTTTCGAAAGGCAGCGAGAAAGGCTACTTTCGTTTTGGAGGTTCCTCCACGATCACAATCTTTGAGCCGGGACGCATTCAGTTTGACCAGGACCTGGTCGAAAACTCGCAACACAATCGAGAGCTGTACGCCCGTGTCGGCGATCACATGGGAACAGCGATTTAACGTCCCGATCGATCTCAATGGAATAGCAGCATCACTGTGTTGTGTGCCGGCGTGGCCCGACTATTCGATCGAATCCAGGTCTAACCGGTACAGCACCTGGTTGTAGTCGTGTCGGGGAGTGGCCACTTTTGTTGCAGAAAACATATTTGTGAAGGTGGCTTCGAACAGCAGGACCGACGATCCGGTTGGCGTAAATTCCGGATGCAGTTTGGGGTTGTAAAACGTGTATTTATCGTGGGTCACAACTTTGGTCGCGTCCTTCCACGGACCGAACGGCGTATCCGCTTCGGCGTACCAGATTTCCCCGAGATACGACGAATCTCCGAATGCCTGCGTGAAGACGGTGACCCACTTCTTTCGAAAGTCGTTCCACGCAATAGAGCCGCGATGGGGTTCTATTGAAGCAGCACCGCCTCGAACAGGGACCTGCTTCTGAGCGTTGATCTTTGACCATGTTTTCGAGTCAGCCCATGATTCATAAGTCGCAGGACATTTCATGGTTGGAAAGGGATCTCCGAACAGTACCCATGATTCTCCGGCATCGTCTGTCCACAAAACCGTATGCCCGTGCGGAGTATCAGGTGGCTTCGAATGATCGTCCGTTAAGTTCCAGAGGACCGCTGACTTCTCGAAGGCTGACCTTTCGTCAGTCCAGGTACAAAGCCCGATTTCATAAATCGTCAATGGCTGTTTGATTTTTGAATAGGTTGCCACAAGTCGTGACTTACCGGTTTGATCCGGAAGGCTGCAATAACCGTTCAGCCACGTGGGACCATCGCCCGGCATTTTTGCAAGGTCGCGCACAACCCTTGATTGATCGACGAAATAGTCGTAACGCAGATGAACAGGAGGCTTGAAGGACTTCAGCGGCTGCAATTCCGTCGTCGCACCGATCATATGAAAACGCCCCAACGGATAATTCGCCAGGGTTGTATCCCCCCAGTTCCAATATAAGCGACCGTTGTAGATGACGTTCTGAACGCTGTCGCACCCCAGGATTCCCTGTTCCTTCCACTCGGTCTCCAACCCCAGCTTTTGGCTTTCGCCAAAGAGCCCAGCTCCGGTGATGCGTCCCAGTCGTTTTGCGGGCAACTGACGGTCTACTTTGATGGTGGTCGATTCACCGCGGCGAGGCGTCAGCCGAACGCCTCGATAACCGAAGCCATCTTCGGGCACGCTGTAGCCGTGTCCTTCGACAGTGAACCAGGTTTCGGTTTCCATCAGCTCGGGCAGATCAAACGCGATGATTCCGGCGTTATCGGAAATGAACCGCACGTTATGCAGCGTCCGCAGTTCCACGAGCGGAACGGGCCAACCATTGGAATCGTCAACAATGTTGATTCTGTAAAGGTCCGCCGCCACTCCGGAAAGCGAGGTCAGTACAACCACGGACAGTATGGAGACTGTGTCTATGAAAAAGGTACGCATGGTGATTGGGATATTGCTTTATGCAATGCGAAAGGTCGCTGTTATATCAGAACCGTTTGCAGGCCTTGCAGAATTAGGGCATGAGAGCAATTTACCTTTCGTTGTGGACGGTTCTGGCTCGCGGGAACCGGTTCACGTAGGCGAAACGCGTCCTTCGCCGCCACAAGTCAGTGAAATTCGCTGCAGGTTCGCAGATCCCGCAAACCAGAGGGATACAGTTGTTGAATTGCGTTTCGTCGAGTAACTTCGTCACCACTCACGCTGGCACCCAACAGCCGATCATCCCGCAGTCGATTCCCAGGACAGAAGCGAATCTCACCAGAATGGCAAAGCTGTATTTTTATTATTCTGCAATGAATGCTGGCAAGTCCACAGCATTGCTGCAAGCTGCCTATAACTATCGCGAACGCGGTTTGCGGTCGCTGTTGTTGACGCCGCAACTCAATACTCGCGAGGGCGCAGGGACCATATCTTCGCGAATTGGTCTAAAAACGGAAGCCATTGCGTTTTCGGATGCGGACTCACTGTTCGAGATTTGTCGCAAAGAGCATGACGAAGAAGCGGTGGCGTGCGTCTTTGTTGACGAAGCACAGTTCCTGTCCAGACAACACGTGTATCAGCTCAGCGAAATCGCCGACGCTCTGGGAATTCCGGTTTTAGCCTACGGACTGCGAACCGACTTTCAAGGGAATCTATTCGAAGGCAGCCACCACCTGTTGGCCTGGTCTGACGTGCTGACGGAAATCAAAACGATTTGTCACTGCGGCAGCAAAGCCACCATGGTGCTCCGCATCGATTCCAATGGACGGCCGATTCGAGGCGGCGATCAGATCAAAGTCGGCGGCAACGAGAGCTACGTATCGGTCTGCCGTCGGCACTTCAAAGCCGGCCTGGCCAACAAGGATCAACCCGAACTCCCGTTCGAGGAACTGGGGCTGTTTCCGGGCGGAAATCATTAGTTAGTGTCTGACTTACCGCGCGGTTTGATGATTGAGAGCCGGTTAAACTC
>CALFOL010000582.1 GCA_937919915.1 uncultured Planctomycetaceae bacterium | reverse complement strand
CTCCGCTCAAGAGGACGACCCAGAATTCGGAAACAATGAGCTGCGTCCCCTTTATTGTTTCCGGTTGACTGAATCAATTCCCCGTTCGGTCCGTCCACGCTTGCCGCTCCCATCAACCCGCCTCCTTGCGGTCTGTTCTGCGAAAAAACAATTACAACGCAAAACAGTCTAACCGATCAAACGCTCACCCAGTCACCGAAAATCCGTCCGCAAAACGGGATCGCACCCGGAGAGAACGGAGGAAACAGAGCAAAAAACCGACTCGAATTCTCCGTCATCATTTCTCTGTTGCCTCCCTTTGCTCCTGTTCAAAAAATGAGCTCCGACAGAATCATTGCCGCTCTTACTGGTACGTATACCAGCCCAAACACAAGCGAACATCGAATGAATCATTTCGACAAAACAACGTCAGTCGTTTGAACATCACAGAATAGCCGCCTGTGCTACTAACAAGATTCTCAAGCAATCCAAAATTAGCGAATGCGGCGATGTGACAGGCTCATCGGCCAGTTATAATCGACCACATGAAACTGCAGACACTCATTCTTTCGATTGCCATTTCCCTCGCTTGGGCGACCACAGCCTGCGCGGAAGCGCCCGCGGCCGTTTTGCCGCAGCAGCATCAGGCTCTGTTCAAAAAGTACTGCTTTGATTGCCATAATTCGCAAGCAAAAGAGGGCGGCGTTGATTTGCAGAGCCTGTCGTTCAACTTGAACACGGTCGAATCTGCGGAACGCTGGCAGAAGGTGCTGGGGGCTTTGAATTCGGGTGAGATGCCGCCTGAAGATCAGCAGCAGCTTTCGAACGACGAGAAAGCCGACCTGCTGGATGACCTGTCGGCTCAACTTGTCGTTGCTCGCGAAATTCTTAGCGACGCTGCTGGTGTGATTACGATGCGTCGTCTGAATCGGCGTGAGTACGAGAACACGGTTTACGATTTGCTCGGCGTGCGGATCGATGCGGAAGATCTGCCGGACGACGCGAACTCAGCGGGCTTCGATACGGCGGGAGCGTCGCTGTTCTTTTCGAGTGATCAGTTTGAACAGTATCTTTCGCTGGCGCATACAGCTCTGGACGCTGCGTTTGTGTTCGGAAAGAAACCAAAGCCACTGACCAAACACCGGGAGTCCGAGGCCCTGGTGAATTCGCGGTTCGCGAACCTGACGAAGAAGCTGCAGGAACGTTTCGATCTCACGGTGCAATGGCGGGCGACTGAGGGAAAGAAGACACCGGCGGAATTCGGCTTCATCGACGAAAGCGATGTGAGGTTTCATGAACTCCAGCACAAACGGCAACACGCGACGTATCGCCAGTACCTTGATCAGCCGGAATCGAAGACGGGAGTGCTGTTGTTCAAGTTGTTCAATGGTGCAGTCGTCGATCCGGTGACGATTCCGGAAAAGTGGCCGGACGGTGAATATGTAATGCATGTGCGAGCGGCAGCACTTGAGGGTTCACAATCGAACGAACGCTTCCTGGAATACGGCATCACTGGTGAAGCAGCTCGGGCGGGCGAACTGGAAGTGCACGGTTGCAGGCAGGTGACCGGCACGATCGACGATCCGCAGATTCTCGAGATTCCAATCACCGTCAAAGACGCACGCAACTTCGGTCTGCGACAGCGGCAACACAACAGCCGAGCCGCCGCCCGAACGGCCTTTCTGGCGGCACATGCAAAAACCGGTGTTGCTCCGCCGGCGGCGCTGTGGATTGACTGGGTGGAAGTGACTGGTCCAACCATCGAAGAGTGGCCACCAGCTGCAACGTCTGAGATCTTTTTCAAAGGGATGTGGTGGCAGCAGCCGGATCAGGACGCGTACGCTCGGGAAATCATTGAACGGTTTACGTCGCGAGCCTTTCGGATCAAAGAACCATCGGACGCTTTCGTTGAGAAACTGTTTGCTCTGTATCTGGAGTCGATGGCCAGCGGTGCAAAATTTCCGGACGCGATTCGCGAACCGTTGGCCGTTGTAATGGCATCGCCTGGGTTTTTGTATCAAATCGAACCAGGCTCCGCGGCGGATGAACGAGAACTCAGTGACCTGGAACTGGCTGTGCGGTTGTCGTACTTTTTGTGGAGCAGTCCACCCGATGAGAAGCTCTACGCGGTTGCTCGGCGAGGCGGCCTGAAACAGCCAGGTCGTCTGGCATGGCACGTAAACCGCATGCTGGACGACACGCGAGCTGAAGAATTCATCGCTCGGTTTGCTCACCAGTGGCTGGGCCTGGAACGACTCGATTTCTTTCAGTTCGACGTAAAGCTGTATCCCCAGTTCGACGAAAGCGTCAAGGACGCTGCGCGGCAGGAAGTCTACGAAACGATCCGTTTGATCCTGGACGAAGAACGTCCACTGAGCGACCTGCTCAACCCGGATCACGTCGTCGTCAATGATTTGCTGGCTGACTATTACGGCATCGAAGGAGTACAGGGCAGCGAGTTTCGCGAAGTCGCAATTCCCGATGGCTCACCGCGCGGTGGACTGCTGGCGATGGCGGCTGTGTTGGCGATGGGCTCCGACGGCACACGTTCCTCACCCGTCGAACGTGGTGCGTGGGTGATGCGAAAACTTCTGGATGATCCGCCGCCACCGGCTCCCGCGAACGTTCCGCAGTTGAGTCGGCTGAGTGATAAACTGCTGTCACCGCGGGAGATCCAGCAGGCTCATATGGAAGAACCGCAATGTGCGCAGTGCCACAGAAAGATCGATCCGATCGGATTCGGGTTGGAGAACTTCGATGCCGCCGGTAAGTGGCGTGAAAGTGTGCTGCTAACGGAATTTGTGAAGAAAAAGGTCAAGAGAAAAAAGGACGTCGCAGTCGATTCTCATGGGCAATTGCCGGGTGGCGAGCAGTTCGCCAACTTCTACGAACTGCGTGAACAGGTCGCTGCGAAAGACGCAGAATTTGCCCGTGGCTTTACTGAAGCGTTAATTGAATACGCGTTGGGACGGCCGTACGGCTTTTCTGACGAAAGTCTGCGTGAACAAATCATCGCTCGTGCCGACAAGAAAGAAGGATCAATGCGTGAGTACATTCTGGCGTTGGTTCAATCGAAGAAATTCAGGACAAAGAAATGACATCTCGATCTACATCTCGCCGCAGGAGTTTTCTGCGCAGCAGTTCGGCCCTGGTGGCGCTCCCGGTATTGGAGTCGCTGGGATTCCGCCGGTTCGCTTCCGCCGCTGAGCCTGTCGCATCACCAAAGCGTCTGGTGTTTCTGGGAATGGGCTTCGGCGTCACGCGCGAAACCTGGTTTCCGGATATCAATCAGTTGGGTGCCGACTATGAACTGTCCGAGGGCCTGCAACCACTGTCGGCTCATAAGAAAGACTTCACCGTCATTCAAAACCTGGCCAACCAGTTTTCCAACGAAGCTCATTGGGGAAGCACGTTCTGGCTGACTGGTGCCAATCGTTACGCAGAACCAGGCCAGAGTTTTCACAACTCAGTTTCCGCTGACCAGATCGCCGCAGAAACACTCGGTCGCGATACGCGTTTCACGTCCATTCAACTCGGTCACAAAGGCCCGGACAAATCCGGACACGGACCCGGATTGTCACTGGCGTGGAACCGACAGGGCAAACCGATCGCCGCGTTGAATACACCGGTGGCAGCGTTTCATCGTTTGTTTTCTGACGACAACACGCCACTGGCTCAGCGACAAGCCGCACTCCGAAAACAGCAGAGCGTGCTCGACACGGTGCTGGAGAACGCTCGATCCGTCAGCCGCGGACTCACGAAATCCGACACCGACAAACTGGATGAGTACTTTCAGTCGATTCGCGAAATCGAAGTCCGGCTTGCCAAAGAAGAAGAGTGGCTGGACGTGTCAAAGTCGCGTCCCAAAGATGCTCCGAATGCTCCTGAAGAAGGACTGGAAGGCTTCGAAGAGGTCAAAATTATGTACGACCTGATGATTGCGGCCATGCAGGTCGATGCGTCGCGAATCTTCACGTATCGCCAACCACTGGACACCTTCATTTCCAGCCTGGGCGCGACGATCACGGCTCACAACATGAGCCACTACGGAGACGGAGCAAGAATGGACGTCTCCCGCCTGCGTGACCAGAAGCAGTCTGAGCTGTTCGCCCACTTCATTAAGCGACTGAAAGACACACCGGACAGTAACGGCACGACGCTGTTCGATAACAGCACGGTGGCACTCGGCAGCAACATCAATTCGATCCACTACCTGACAAATTGTCCGACGATAATCACCGGTGGCGGCGCCGGCGTAAAGCACGGCCGCCAGCTTGTTCTGAACGATCCCCAAACGCCGCTCTGCAATCTGTGGCTCAGTCTGTTGAACGGATCGGGCATCGACATCGCATCGCATGGAGATTCCACCGGGCGAATTGACGAGTTATTTGTGTAGGTAGTGAGTGACCGGGGCTTCCAGCCGCAGTCACGGTAATGGAACGAAAGAGTCTCAATGCGGGCCGTCGCCATTCTGGCATCAGACAACATGATTCCGGGACATCCCAACGAACGAGCGGATGCGTTCGAACGAGATCTGCAGCTGAACCTTTTGATTTCGGCGTTTGCTCGGCATCAAATGAAGATCTCTCTCGTTCGCTGGCGCGAAGCGGCAGAACGCGCTCATGAATTTCAGGCGATGTTGCCGTTGTTTGCCTGGGACTACTTCGAAGGCAACGAACAAGCGTTCTTCGAACAGATGGAAAGGGCCGCTGGCCGGACACGGGTGCTGAACAATGTGGCCATGATGAAATGGAACGCCAGCAAATCGTATCTCAGCGACCTGGCAGACCGCGGCCTTCCGGTCATTCCCACGAAAACAGTCGATCGAGTAAACGAAGAGAACGTCACGGCAGCGTTTGCGGAGTTTTCAACGGATGCTCTCGTGATTAAACCTCAGATCGGCGGGGGAGCGTGGCGGCAGGTGCTGCTGCGTTGTGACGACGAATTCCCTACCGAGGAGAAGCTTCCTCCGGCAGCCGCATTGATACAAGCCTATCTGCCTGGCGTGTGCAGCGAAGGGGAGTACTCGCTGCTCATAATCGACGGCGAATATTCTCATGCCGCCGTCAAGCGACCGAAGTCGGGCGACTATCGCATTCAGTCCATCTACGGCGGAACGGAAGAAGCATACCATCCCTCAGACACCGAAATTCAGACTGCGAAGCGCGTCGTGGCTTCCCTGGATGTCGTGCCGCTTTACGCCCGAGTCGACTTATTGCGTGGTCAGGACGGCGAACTGAAGCTCATTGAACTGGAACTCATCGAACCGTACCTGTACCTGACACATGCAACCGGCGCGGGCGATGAAAATGCCGGCGCCGAAAAAATCGCCGCGGCTCTTTCAACGCGATTGAGATAACCGCACCTCAGTGACCGGTCCTGTCTGCGTGACCTGTGCATCATCCGAAACCGGGGTTCTTCGCCTTCGAAGAAAAGCAACAAAGAACGGAATCAGGACAAGCAGCGACCATGCGTGGGTCGGCCAGCGCCAATGCTCGGTAACGTAGTATTCGGTAGCAGGATGATGTTCCTGCGTGGAAAACCATGGGCGGGCGATGTGGGCGTACCCGACGATGATGTCGCCGATAGGCAGTAGACCACCGGCGTAAGCAGTCGCTTATATGTTTTCGCACATAATAACCTTCGGATCATCCTTAC